>JAWOBQ010000024.1:0-4928 GCA_046484255.1 Bacteroidales bacterium
GGTCATCCTGATTATCTTTACCATCTTCTGGCATTTTACCAGTGGAGAGTGGCGGCAGTACATCCCTACAACCAAAAACCTCAAGGCGCAGGTAGAATATTACATCACAGGAATCTTTAAAAATGCTCCCCATCCCACCGGGAAAACGATCCTTAGCAAGTTAAATCCTCTGCAAAGACTGGTATACCTGGGGTTAAAGCTGATCCTGATCCCCCTGATGATCATTACCGGGGTCATTTATTATCTGTACCGATACCCAATGGGGGGTGAAATACACTCCCTGGGCATTCATTCAATTGAAACCATAGCTGTATTGCATACCTTCGGAGCCTTTTTAATGGTAGCCTTCATTATTGCCCATATTTACCTGACAACCACCGGGCATACTATTACATCCAATCTTAAAGCAATGATCACAGGCTGGGAAGAGCTGGAAGAGAATGAAGACGACAATAATAACCCCCATAAATAAACCGGCATGCATACCCTAATACATAAAAAGCCCTTGTTGTTAACCCTCCTGCTTCTGCTGCTGTGTATCGCATGCAATAACAAGGACAAGCGAGCGGAAACAGATCAGGCAAAAAACAGATTTGACAACTTACTGGAATACATTGTAGAGGAGAAGGATTACATTAACAGCACAGCCGTCCCCTATTTCATCTTCGCCCCGGAAGTATACAATCACCTTGACAGCAACTACCTGATCATTGACCTGCGGGATACTGCCGAATATGAGCAGCGCCATATCGCCAACTCGGTCAACATCCCTTTATCCGGCTTATTAGACTATATGGAAAACCGTATTCATCCGCCGGCTTTCGAGAAAATCGTGCTGGTTTGCAATATGGGAGCCGTTTCAATTATGGGGGCTATGGGCTTGAAATACCTGGGATACGACAATGTATATCCCCTTAAAAACGGGCTCTCATCCTGGAGTGAAGCTATTGCCAACGACTATTGGGAAAAACATACCTCCAACGAATTCCTGCATACATTGGAAACAACTCCCAACGCTAAAGATCAGGCCGGGCCGTATCCCGTAATTGAAAGCAAACATGATAAAGGCTATGATATCCTGCGCGAAAGGATCGACAGTGTGTTTGCCGGCGACTACACCGATTATTTCGTGTACCTGGAGGATGTAAAACAAGCACCGGACTCCTGGTATCTGATCACATATTGGCCCGACAGCCGTTACGAAAGCGGTCATTTCCCCGGCGGAATACAATACAAACCCAGGCACTCCCTACACCCGGAAAAATATCTGAATACTTTGCCTGCCGATAAACCCATTGTCGTTCAATGCTATAGCGGAAATCACTCGGCTTTTGTTTCCTTTTTCCTGAGAGTACTGGGATACGATGCCCGCAGTTTCAATTACGGCGCCAATGCTTTTATGCATAAAACCTTAAAAGAGGAAGAAGATAAAGCCGGCCGGCATTTTACCCTTGAGAAAGACGTTTTTAATTATCCCATGGAAGGCGATGCAACGAAAAAAACAACAGATACTTCAAGCCTGCTTCAGAATAACAACGAAACACCACAATAACGTATATACGTCTGTAATCATAAAGTAATAACATATGAAACACCCATGCCGAGGCGTTCGGCACACAGGAAGATGATTAAATGCGAGGAAGCGAACGAAGCGACTTAAGAGACTTAAGAGAACGAAGAGACTGAGAGACTAAGAGACTAAGAGACTGAGAGATAAAAAGCACTAAGGGGATTTATTTTGGATTTTGAACTTTCACAGAACAACGAACAACGAACAAATTAAAACATATGAAATCACAGGAGAACAGCGCAGTAACTCCTTATATGAATCCTTATCTGGCGGGATTTTTACTGGGGGTTTTATTACTGCTGACCATTTTTATCACGGGACGCGGTTTAGGTGCAAGCGGAGCCGCAAAGAGTCTGGTCATCGCTATCAGCCAGGTATTCAGCTCTGATCCGGGCAGCATATTCTCTTTTTTTCAGACGGAAGCCCCGCCTTTAAAGTCGTGGCTGGTATTTGAAGTTTTAGGATTACTTATAGGGGCTTTTCTTTCCGGTTTTTTATCGGGAAGGCTGAGGTTCAAGATAGACAAAGGCCCCCGGATCAACACCATAACACGGCTGTTGATGGCGGCTGCCGGTGGGATTTTATTTGGGCTCGGCTCACAACTTGCCAGAGGATGCACTTCCGGAGCTGCCCTCAGCGGCATGGCCGTATTCTCTACTGCAGGTTTCCTTACGATGATGGCTATATTCGGTACCGGATATGTTATTGCCTATTTTTTCAGAAAACTATGGATTTAAAATTATAAAGCATTTACTCATGGGACCCTTAATACCACAAAATATTATCCCGGGCGATCTGAACTTCTTCTACGCCTTTCTCATAGGCCTGGCATTTGGTTTTATTCTGGAGCAGGCCGGATTTTCTTCCTCCCGCAAGCTGGCAGGGGTATTCTACGGCTACGACTTTGTTGTCTTGAAAGTATTCTTTACCGCCGGAGTAACTGCCGCTACCGGTATCTTTTTCTTTCAATACCTGGGCTGGATCGATATGGATTTTGTCTTTGTAAACCCCCTCTTTGTAAAATCAGCTTTGATCGGCGGAGTGATCATGGGCTTTGGGTTTATCCTCGGGGGCTTCTGCCCCGGAACCAGCTTTGCTGCAGCTGTAACCGGAAAATTCGACGCCATCATTTTTATCCTGGGCATATTTATCGGGGTATTGTTGTTTGGCCTGGGGTTCGATTTCTTTGAACCCCTGTATAATGCAAACCCGCAGGGAAGAGAGTTCATCTTCGACAGCCTTGGCATATCCCGGCAATTGTTCTTGTTCCTGCTGATCATCGTTGCCCTTACGACTTTTGCCATCACACAGAAAATTCAAAATAAGGCTTCACGGTTTAAAGAACTTCTCTTTACCCAAACACTTAAAGTGAAATACCCCGCGATCTTCCTGCTCATCCTCGCCTTAACTGCCCTTTTCCTTCCCGCTCAACGTTCGGCCGATTTCCGGGAAACATCCGGCGAAAAAATGATACAGGCAATGCAGGGAACACAAAAACACATCCCCCCCCAAAAAGTAGCCCACTTTTTAATTCATGATACCAAAGATATTTATCTGGTAGATGTTCGATCAAAAGAAGAATATACACGTTTTCACCTTCCCGGTGCCGTGCATTTACCGCTGGAAAATATCCTGAGCAAAACCCATCATCATATGCTTCAGCAAAACAACCGAAAAACCGTGTTTTATTCCAATGGTGACGTAAAGGCCTCGGCAGCATGGTTCTTTGCCCAGCGATCCGGAATTAGCGATTTCTATTTGCTCGAAGGTGGTCTTAATCATTTCTACAGCGTTTTCTTTTCTGATAAACAAAAAGATATCGAAAAAAGAAACATTATGAAATCCGGAAACAAACGATTTATTGAATTTGCCAGAAAATTTTTCTCTGAAGGCGAAATCTATGAACGTAAAGGGCAGGGAAGTGAAGTCCCGGAAATAAAGGAAACAGAGTTTGAACCCGCTCAAGGAGGATGCTGACGATTCAGCAGAACGAAATCCATTCGCGCAGACGGCAAGAAAGAAATATAACCAGCAGAAAAAAAGCAATATAGAAAAATATAAACAGATGAACCGAGCCATGACAATATTTTGACACACACTTGCATGATTATATTGAAATTAAAAACCGTGTGTGGCGCGATTTTGATTTGTCATGGCGAGCTCCATCTGACCTATTTAATAAAATTATAAACAGATGAAACATCCATGGTCAGCCTAAAGCGGAGCACACAGGAGGATGATTAAATGCGAGGAGGCGATGATGCGTTAATGCGATGATGCGATGATGCGATGATGCGATAGGGCGAACGAAGAGACTTAAGAGACTTAAGAGAAAAAGTGAACAAGGAACAAAGAACAAGGAACAAAAATATAAACAGATGAAAGATAATCAACTATTCAACGGTTCGCTGATCTTTTTTCTGGTCATAATGGCCGGTTTAGCCCTGGCTGCGATCACGAAAAGCCAAAAAGGATATGAACAAAGTAATGGAGCTGTACACCAAAGCCTGCAAGAACAGGATTATCTGGTAAAGTACTCTGAATACCTGAAAAAGAGCAATGATCCGGACTATGATATCACCCCGGTTGATCTGCGGGATCCCCGAAATTATCAGCAGGGGCATTTATCCAACTCGCTAAATCTGCCTGTAAGCGAAATTTTTAAAAAGGAAAATCTAAAGAAATTAAAGCGCATGGATACGGAGCTCTTATTATATTCCGGCTCTGAGGCCAACACCTTATCAACCCTGTTAATGCTGAGATCCCTGGGGCTTGAAAACCTGCACGTTTTGAGTGGAAGCTATAAAACCATTCAACGCCATATCATAGAAGCAAACGATCATGCATGGTATTTTTACAGCGACCAAAAAATAAAATGGAATTATCCGCACTTTATTAAGCCACAAGAAGAAGACCCCTCTGAGCCCGGCCCTAAACCCGAACAGCCACAGGTTCAGGGAGGTTGTTAACACCTGGATCAGCGTGCATGAAAGCCGTTGATAAAATCGATAACCGTTTGATTAAAGATCTCCGGTTTTTCCACATTGACCACATGCCCGGTATTGGGAACCACCACCAATTTTGAGTTCAGCGGATATCTTTTTACAAACTGCTTTATGGTAGGCAGAAACAAATAGTCTTCTTCGCCCATAATAAAAAGCGTAGGGATAGCTATATCTTCCGAGGTAAAAAACTTTAACAGCGGATTGATCTCTGAAGTAAGCGTAAACCATCGCAAAAACGAAAGTCTACAAAAACCGGATCAAAGAATCTCATAACTGGATCTCATTTAAACTCGAGGGAACAGAGAGTAACAGGAGCGCCATTGGAGCAACGGTTCATCTTCACTGGGCTGATA
>JAWOBQ010000174.1:0-9675 GCA_046484255.1 Bacteroidales bacterium
GATTTCATGAGGTAGTGGATGCTTATCTTAATTTGTGTAACCAGTATATGTATTACCAGGTTCGATTTCAAAAAAGCAAGAAGTATCCTTTTTATGAGAATCCGGAAGCAACGCTGAAAAAAATGAATGAATTGTACAAGGATAAGAAAGAAATGAAAAGATATATGGCAGGCTTGAGTTTGTCGTTGATCCTTTGGAAAAACCATTATCTCATAAGCGACTTCTTTCGGGATTGTCTTATAAAGCACAAAAATAAAATTGATAGTTACCTTGAAGTAGGAGTGGGGCATGGTTTTTACTTTAGTGAGGCTTTTTCCTGTTTAAATCCCGAAAGCTTGAAAACTGCGATTGACCTCAGTCCGGTATCCCTTGAATTGACTCAAAAAACTGTGAACTTTTTTCATCCAGGCATGCAGTTTGAAGCCATTGAGATGGATTTTCTTCAATTTTCCGGACAAAAGGCTGCCTGGAATTTTATTACTATGGGTGAAGTGCTGGAACATGTGCAAACCCCCGGATTGTTTTTTCGTAAAGCTCATGATCTATTGTCGCCGGAGGGGAGGCTGTTTTTTACAAGCTGTGTTAACTGCCCTATATTGGATCACTTATATCATTTTCAAAGTATTGAAGAAATTCGGTCACTGCTAAATGAAGCCGGATTCAGTATCGAATCAGAACAGGTTATCCCTGCGGAAAACCTGCCCATGGAAGAAATTGTCAGCAACCGGGTTACAATCAACTATGCGGCTTTGATTAAGAAAAAGGAATAGAATGAATTTTTTCCATTTTCCCCTTTCTGTTATGAAAAACTATGGCATCTCGAACAAGCAAACCGGAGCGATAGCGGAGGTTTGTGCAGTGAGAGATCCCCTTACGAGCTGAAGCTTGTCTTCTTTGGTGAATTTTCTCTTTTTCATGTCTGCTTGCATAATTACTAGTTTTTATTGATAATTATGTCAGACTTATTAGGGGGCCAATTCACAAATGACACGGCATTGGTTGCTATTAGCCTAACTGATGTGTTGTCCAACAATAGTATTAACAATGCAATGGGATATTTTAATTATAAGGGTCATCTATTTCTTATTTCTTTAGAAAAAAACCATTTAATTGATTTGCTTTTAAAAAAATCAAAAAGAAAAAAATCATTTAAATATAACTCAAAGGAAAGTGCGATAGAACAATTAAATATCAATGATGATACATTACCAACATTCACTTATCTTTATTTTAATGGATGTCTGTTTTTTGATGCTGGTTACCCACCTTGTCCAAGATAAAAATACTCAATAAAGAAGCCTCGGAAGATCCGGGGCTTTTTTATTACAATAAGGTTTGTAATCTGGTTTTAGTGATAAAAGCATAAATCATTCTCTTTGAATTAGGCCAACCCTGCCATAATGATCAATAAAGAACAGTAATCAATCACAGGTTTCGTTAATGGATATCCAGGGCTCAACAAATAGATTAAGGTGCTAAACCAAAGCTTTTCTGTTCGGCGGTGGCATTTTGTTTCCTTCTTTTGCTGCAGAAAAAAGTAAAAACACAGAAAATAGCCGGAGCTTAAACTTTTTCCGCTCTATTATCGCGTTTATTGCCGGCACTAAGCAACAATAATAAATTCTTGATTCGTATGCATATCTGGTAAAACTTCTTAAAGTTTTGCAGAATTGATGTTTTGGGGCCATAATCTAATCTACTCTCTTGAATATCATTGCTAACAGCCATATATTGAGCATTATCATTTTGAAATAACAATTGTATGTTTCGTGCCGCTACTTATAAAAATTCTTTTAGTATTTGTTTGATTTCATGATAAGAAATGTCATCCTTCTCGCCTTTGTTGTATATGGAAAGCAGATATACCGTTGCTTGCGTTATTTTTACAAAAGTAATTATTCGTGCTCCTCCGGATTTTCCTTTTCCTTTGGATGAAATAGACAGGCGGATTTTATACACATTATTACCAAGCGAAGTTCCCTGATCAGGCTTTTTTGAAAGTTCATTGCCTAATGCTGCCAGTTCTGATTTCAGGGATGGATATTTTTTGGAAAGCTTTTTGGCTTCTTTTTTAAAATTATCAGTAATAAAAACCTTATAATTCATCTAAAAAGTCTTTGAGCGGAGTGCTTTCCTTTTTTCCTTTCCTGATGAGCTTCATTTCTTTAAATCCTTCCCGCAGGTTATTCGTGATTTCTTCTTTAGAGTCTTCATCCTCAACTTTCTCCACTTCAATAAACCCAAGGTTATTTATAAGTTTCATAAAGAAATAATATTCTTTATCCGGTATTTTTAGTTTTACTTCTTTCATACTTGTTCTTGTATTTGTTAATACAAAAATACAAGAAAAAAGTTTAAATAACAAATTATTTAACAAGACAGCTTCCGCAATGCAAACAACCTGCACCGCGACGTTGCCCGCGACCGCTTTGGCTATGCCCTGAGTTATTATGTCAGTTCATGATATAGGTTGACACGAAGTTGAAAATATCCAACTTAATGTCAACCATATTTATGAATGGACAAACACCAAACAAGGAACACAGAACAAAAAACACAGAACAAGGAACACAGAACAAGGAACACAGAACAAGGAACACCAAACAAGGAACACAGAACAAGGAACACAGAACAAAGAACCCCGGATACGGTGAACACTTTTGCGTGTTATTTGCTGTACTTATAAATAAAACCAAAATTATTGAATCATGAAAAAGATCATTGTTCCTGTTGATTTTTCAGAAGAATCTTTACGAGGTATAGAGCTTGCCATTAAGGTAGCCAATGGATTAAATGCATCGGTAGAGATGGTGCATGTAATAAGAGAGCATAAGCCTGCTATTCTGGAGACGGTAAAAGGCTATGAGATAAAAGTTAAGGAAAAGTTCGAAGAGCTCAGGCGTGATTATGAAAGCCAACTGAGTAAAGGAAATACATTGACGTATGTAATTCATAAGGGAAAGGTTCATAGTGAAGTTGTAAAGCATGCGCGGTATAGTGATGCTGAAATGATCGTCAGCTCGACACATGGTGCTTCCGGTTTTGAAGAGTTGTTTACCGGTTCCAATGCCATGCGTATTATGGCTTATTCGGAGTTGCCGGTTATGATGGCCAGAAAAGACACTGTGCCTGAAACTTTCCGGAAAATCCTGCTGCCGATTGATGAAACTGTAGAATCCCGGCAGAAGGTGCCTTTTACAACGCAACTGGCAAAAGCTTTTAATGCTGAAATTATCGTGCTGGCGATTTTACCGGATACCAATGATGCGGAGAAAAAAGGGCGCGTAAAGGCTTATGAGAAACAGGTGAAGGATTATCTGCGTAAATACGAAATAGAATTTACCGAAAAAGAAAAGACCGGCAGTACGGTCGAAAGCATTATGGATTGCGTGGATACTGATAATGCTGATCTGATCTCCGTTATGGCAGAAGAAGAGATCACGCTTTCACCTACTATCCTGGGCAGCCATGTGCAGGAATTACTGAGAAAGGCCAAAAGGCCATTGTTGTGCATACATCAGCGTGATATATATAAAGGCCCGTTCTTTCCGTTTGTCTCCAAAAGCAAATTATAAGCTTTTCAGAAATCAAGGATGAGTCCGGTCTAAAAAGGTCACATTTGATTTTCAGCAGCTTTTTACCCCGAACCCTAAAAGGTGAAGCCGCTGAAAATCAGCCTCCCTTTAGGGTTGGGGTAAAGCTGATTTTTAGCGGCTGTGATAAATTTTGTGTTTTTAGACCGGACTCAAGGATGATTTCGTTTGGCTCTTATTAGAGTCTGTCGATAAAGTCGAGTGTTTGATTCATAATGTTCGAGATCAAGGCTTGCCCCGTTTTTTTTAATCGGGGCGTGCGAACCGAACGAAGTGAGCTCTTGAACACCTTTAAAAATAATTAAGCTTGTGAAAAAAATTTTAAACCGCAGTATACTAGTGTATATGAGGATTTAAAATTTGAGCAACAACGCAGAGATCGGACATTATGGACAAACACTTATTAGGGGACATACTCATAGGCTCCCATATCAGGTTGGGCGTCTCGGGGATCCCCTTTCAGGTCAAACGGTACCTGATAGGCGGGAGTTCCGGCATCAATGGCCGGTGATCCCTGGCTTAGGGTGTAATCGTCATTCCCGGCATCTTCAAACTGAGGGTTCTGATTGATCAGGGAATTTACCCAGGAATTGCCTGTGGTTGCTTGAGTTGTTTTTACCAGACAATGGTCTATGGTGAATTCCAACAGGGAGCCATCGTCAATATCTTCGGTTAAAAATTCGTTTTGCTGGTTTCCGTAAATAATGCTGTTCGCAATGGTTACCGACAGATCATTGGAGCTCAGGCTTCCGTCTGCTTGTTCAAAGAAATTGTTCAGGTAGAGCGACGGGGTTTGTCTTATTCCATCCGACCAGTAATTGCCCACCGTAAGGTGCGTAAAACTATAATCCCCTCCATTGGTGAGTGCTACAGCATAATTTCCGCAATTGCTAACTTCTGTGTTTTCTGTCGAAACTTTATAGTTCCTTCCCAGAAATCCCATTCCGGTCATATTCCGGATGATCACATTTTCCGTGATCAGTTGGTTTCCCATTTGCCCTTCCAGGGTTTCTGCCTGAATGCCAATAAAGCCATTTTCAATGATCGCATGCCGGATCTCATTGTCAACACTGCCTTCATTGAGCCATATCCGGTCCCATTGCCCGGGGATATCTTCATAATAAGGTTCCGGGCGGTCGCCCCGGAAATGTACCGGATCGGAGGGTGTGCCCTCTACCTTTAGATTCCCGCCTTTATAAACCCACAGCCCTGAGTTGGCATGGAAATGTACGTCCGTGCCTTCTGTTATAGTCAGCGAAGCTGTGGAATCTACCACAGCATATCCATAAATTACATAGGGCTTATTGCTGTCCCAGACAATATTTTCATTTTGATGGGCGACGATTTTATAAGCAGGCAAGCCGGAAACATCGGTATCGGCTACAATAAAATTGGCATCCTGCCCCCAGGCAACGAGCTTGATATCCTGAACCTTTCCATTGGTATTAAATACGATGGAATCGGTGATGATCATGGGCTGCTCATTATCATTGGGGTCTACAGTAACTTCCACGTATGTGTAAAGACTGTCGTTGCCTCTCAGCTTGATATTGCTGAAGGAAGTTCCGGAAAGACCGTTTACATTGATGCGGAAAGGAGAACTTTGTCCGCCTGCAAGCATTATTTGATCAATTTCCACATCTTCATCTTTTGGATTATATACCCGGAAGCTTTGGGTTGAGGATCCAATGGTTGTAAAAAGGGTGTCAAAAAGGATGGTGTCGCTAGAAAATTGCAGGTTTACCGGATCATCGAGCAATTCATCCTTTTGGCAGCTGCCGGAGAATAGCCAGATCAAAAGACCTGCAATGATCAGGCTAAAGCTTTGGGAAAAATTGATCTTCATGGGTTTGAAATTTGCCTGGGTTTAAAAATCTTTGTGACAGGGCTGAAAGCTATAATTTATCCTTTATATTCGTTGTCACATCTTTTCCATAACTAACGCCAAATATCTGAAATTAGTCTGTGCGTTCATAGCCTGTTTTTTTTCCTTTCTCAATGGCCGGTATTCCATCCTTCATCCAAACGGGCATATTTTTTCCTTTGAGGTAGTGGTCGAAAAATTGTTTCATCCTGATGCTAAGGTCGATACGATTTCCCCAATGCCGGAGGTTATGTTTATCATTATTATAGACCAGCAGATAGGATGTTTTATCCAGGCGTCTTAGCGCGTTAAAAAATTCTATTCCCTGGTACCAGGGGACGGCTCCGTCTTCATCATTATGCATCATTAAGAGAGGTGTATTAACATCGGGGGCAAAAAACAGGGGGGAGTTTTCGATATAGTGCATAGGTTTATCCCATAATGTTCCGCCGATTCGGCTTTGTGTTTTTTCATACTGAAATGCGCGGCTATGTCCGGATCCCCAGCGGATACCTCCGTAGGCGCTGGTCATATTGCTTACCGGTGCGCCGGCCATAGCTGCGGCATACATGTCCGTTCGGGTGATCAGGTGGGCAACCTGATAACCGCCCCAGCTCTGGCCCTGCAGGCCGATGCGGTTTACGTCAATATATCCCTTTTTCAGCATATGCAAGCTGCCGCTGATAACCGCATCTTCAGCACTGCGGCCCGGATAGCCCGTACGGTAATGAATATCAGGAATAAAAATGATATAGCCGTCATTTACGTAATGCGTGAAGTTGATTACGGAATGTGAAGGCTTGGGGATATAATGGGAATGCTTCCGGTTACTGTAGCGCTCGTAAAAATATACGATCATGGGATATTTTTTTGAAGCATCAAAGTTTTCCGGCTTGTAGATCAGGCCGGAAAGGCTGTCTCCATTGCCACTGATCCAATCGGTGTGTTCCACCTCTCCCCATAAATATTGGCTTTGCTGGGGATTGGTGTTAGAGACCTTTTCGGGAGCTTCCAATCTTATATTGCTTAGCCACAGGTCGGGATAATCCTGGAAATTGCCTTTTTGGAAGATCAACGTATCTGAATTTTTGGCTTTTTTCAGATTGGAAGTGCGGAATGCTCCCTTATATAAAATCTCCGGCGGATTCGGCTCTATGGTTTTACAGTGGGCAAAACCACTTTCTTTAGAATCGTAATCAAATACGGAAAGCAGCATCTTCTGTGGTATATAGTCTGCTTCCCGGTCGGTTTTGATATACCGCAAACGCAGGTTGTTTTCCCGTCCGTACTCCGCTGTCAGATTTGCCGGCTTGTTTTTTCCGGAAGCATCAATTTTCCAGATATCGTAACGGTCGTAAACGTATACATGCTGCTGTTTATCCCAGCCGGCAACCTGAAAAGCATAAGGCTGGTTCGGGGTATCGTGGTGCTTGTCGAAAAATTTTATATCCAGGTCTTTAGTCAGATTGGTCTTATTCTCTTTTTTTAAATCCATAGCCCACCAGCAACTGTCCTTCGCATTATAGTACACAAAATAGCGGCCGGAGGGGGAATACGATCTGCGGTTTCCGTGCTTTTCAAGAACCAGGCGGCGCCGGTTTTTTTCAAGATCAATGGCATATACATCCCGGTAACTTCTTCCCGTCCATGAACGTTGCCGTTGGTAAGGCTCAAAAACAAACCCATAAGCCAGATCAGCGGTATTGTTTTTCAAAATCCGGGCATGCCTGATGTCTTTATCTTCAAGCTGTAGGAATCGTTTTTTCGTTAAATCGTAAAATGCTGTATAAGTCCTTTGTTTTTCCTGTTTCAGGCGGTTTTTTTGTTGTGGTTGCAATCGTTTGTCCTGCCAATGCCAGATATCGACCTTGAACTTTTCATCTTTAATAAGGCTGTCTTCTTTTTCCGGAGAGGGGACCGGCGCTGTTCCAAACAGCAGGCGTTCACCATTTTTAGAGAACGATAAACTGCTGTGGGGCGATACTTGCCAACCTTCATTCAGAAAATCTGTCGTGCTGTCAACCAGCATTTCCTGGTTTAAGAAAACCGAATAATCATTGATGTCTGCCGTATCTTCCGTAAAGATATAAGCATGCGACTGCCCCTGCCGGTCTAAAGCAGTGGCTGTGATTGCGCCGGGCTTTTCAAATTGTTTTTCAGCTTTTCTTTCCCCGGTATCAAAGAGCCAAACCTGGCATGTGTCCTGATCTTCTTCATCTTCCAGGCTGCGCGTGAAGATTAAAAGTTTGCCGTTACGTGAGAACGAATACCGTTTTACATTATCAAAAGATGTTTTGTAACCGCTTTCCGGATGATAAATGATCAGTTCTTTTCCGTTTATGGTGTCCCTGTTATTCGTTTTCAGGGTATCTCTGTTGCCTGCATCAGCAGCTTCAGAGGTATCCTTTTCCGCATTGTTTGCTTTCTGATCTTTTTTGGCATGGAGCCAGGCGATCCAGCTTTTATCTTTTACAGGTCTTTTATACGAGATGACACGGGCGTGCTTTTCAATACGTTGATCACCGGTGAAATATATTCCCATCGAATCTTTGGGATATTCCTTTTCGGATACACCCTCAAGTTTCAGTTTACGCAAGCTGTCGTATGGGGCTTCGATCCGGAAGACTACAAAACTGTCATCTGCAGCGATCCTGGCCTTAGAGGCACGTGCAATAGAATCGTGAAAACTGCCGGTTGTACTCTGGATATGAAGAAATCCGTCGCCTTTCAGCTTGTTGATCTCATAGGTGATCACTGCTCCTGATCTGCTGATACGGGAATTTTTTAACTCATTCCATTCATAATAAACACCGGGGATATCGAATGTTTTTTGGGCGGAAATACTTGTTACCATTACTATTGCTATAACAGCACATGATAGTTTTTGAATCATAAATGTAGTGTTGATTAAACTACAAAATTATACGAAGATTTGGAATTATGCAGTATGTCGTGATGCTTTTCCCACAATTTCGCTGTACTTTTTTTTTGTGTTCTTTGCCTGTTTGCGTCCGGCCTGGAAAGTGTAGATTTGATTTTCAGCGGTTGTGATAAATTTTATAGGAATATACCGGAATCAAAATTTATAAGTTGAAAGCCCTAAAGGGAGCGTTTTATTTCACCGGAAAGTAAATATCAAAACTTATTTCACCGGGATCCTGAACACTTATTGGGTCGGTAAGGAAAACACTAAAAGGAGTTCCGTTAGTTTCCAGCTCATTTTCTTCTATATAGTTTTTCAGGGCTTCCCGTGTAAACGAGGAATTTTCATAAGGGCCTGTATGATTGGCCACAATCGCTTTACCTTCATAAGTTTCACCGGGGTTTAGCTGCTCATTGCCTTCAATCTCTTCGGTAAGCACAAGGAAAGCTTCAAATTTGGAGTATCCCTCCGGATTAAATGTATGCCAGCGGATATAAGGTGCATCGGCCAGCATAGCAGAGCTGTTGTCATAAAACGCATAAAGGGTTTCGAAGGATTGCCGGATCTTTTCGCTGATCTCATCCATTGTGGCCGAATCTGTCAGCGCTAATGTAGGTTGAGCTCCACTGATGCTGATCTCTTTGATCTCTACTTCTGCTGCTTGTTTTTCAGGAAGGCGGTCTACATATAATTTCAGCATACTTAAGGTGTTGTTTAAATATTTGCTGAGGGTAGTTTTTGCTTTTAGTATATATATCCAGCGTTGGAAGGGGTACGAAAGTTCCGTTTGTATATGCAGGGCCAGTTGAGTTCCCTCCTCATGTGGCGTAAATGTCCATATTACATTAGTTTTACCAAGGTACTTGTGATGCACAGAGGCTTCTATATGCTCATTCTCTTTAACATCATTGATCGTTTGAGTGGCCTGCCCGATCAGTGTAGATAAGGGCTTCTGCAGGTCGCCTTCACCCGTTTCCGGTTCTTTCTTATGACCTTCTTCCGCGGCGGTTTCTGAATCCGGAAGTAATGCTTTTTGAAAATGAAGTACCGGCTTGAAAATTTCTGCCGGAGCCCTTTCTATATTTACCGATTGTTCATGAATGGCCTTTTTTGGTAAAAATAACCCGCCTGCAAAAATAATAACTAATATGATCAGCAGGATCCATGCCGGAATTTTTAAAAACTTCATATGTTTAAATTTTTATAAAATGCTTATTTTTAAATCTTTATATTTTTTGCTTTTGGTCTGTGCAAAAGCCTTTTTCAGGCTTTTTTGTTGAATCGTTGATCCGTTG
>JAWOBQ010000183.1:0-8583 GCA_046484255.1 Bacteroidales bacterium
CCACTCAATCAACTCTTTTTCGGAGGGGCGAAAAGATCAAATAGCAAATACCCGATTATGGCGCCCCAAAGCATACTCATGTCAGGTCTTGAGGTAATCGGGCATCCGCCGCTGTTACAACCAATATAATAGTAGTACAAGTACCCGCCCATGACTCCGGTAAACAGACCGATCAGAGAAATAATCGGGACTTTGCGAAATATTCGTTTTTGTAAAAAGGAATTATTTATCTTGTTCATATTATTATTTTTGAATTATGATGAGGGCAAGGCATATTGAACATAAATAAACACAGAATGTTTAGTCAAGTTTTACAATTGTTATGCCTTGTCCTCCCTGTTCGATGTGGGCATCTTTATAGTGTTTTACTTCTTTTGTTTTCGAGAGCTGTTCCCGCACGATCTTTCGAAGAATTCCATCTCCTTTACCATGTAAAATTTGCACTTCATAGTTTCCTGTGAGCAAGGCATTATCGAGAAAATGCATCAGTTTTTTCCGGGCTTCTTCAGCACGGGATCCTCTGATATCTAAAACGGGAGAAAACTGCTCGGTTTTTTCCTGAAGGGTTTTTCGCATGCTTTTGTTTTGGTGGCGGGCTTGTTGTTTTGACGTATCGTTGACTGTTGTTTTCTCCAGCTTTTTTAAAGGTATTTTCATTTTAAAATGACCGAATAAAACCCGGGCTTGTTGGCCTGTTATGGATAAGACCTCCCCGGCACTTTGTTGTCCGGATATTTTAACAGTATCACCCTGCTTTATGGGGCCATGGACAATCTGTTCCCGGGGTTTTTCTGTTGGGATTGGTTTCTTTTTTTCTTTCTCTTTTGACAGGGGAGCAGGGGGGTGAGCCTCAGGTTTTGTAATCTTGGTTTTTTTTGTTTCTAATATTTTTCTGGCCTGTTTTGTGATCGTTTTATCAGCGTTACTTTCTTTGATCTCTCTTATGGTTTTTTCAATAATCGTATTGGATTCATTTAATATGTCTTTTGCTTCTTCTTTAGCTTTATTTAGTATTTCATTGCGTTTTGTATCAATTTCAGCATACAATTTATTGTATTTTTCAATGGTTTCTGAGAGTAATTCATCAGCCAGATTTAATTCGTGGGCTTTTTTATCCACTTGCGACCTATCTTTTTCCAGTGATTGCAGTTGGTTTTCAAAATCCAGTTGTGTTTCTCCCGTTTTTTTGCGGGCTCTGTTGAGTATTTCTTCCGGCAAACCTGTTTTCCGGGCTATTTCAAAGGCAAATGAATTTCCCGGTTGGCCGGTTTTTAATTGATAAAGGGGTTGTAATTTACGGTTATCAAAAAGCATGGCTCCGTTAGTAATTCCGGGATATTTTTCTGCAAGCAGCTTAAGGTTCGCATAATGTGTTGTGATCACGGCATAAGCACCTTTTTGATATAATGTTTCCAGGCTGGCTTCAGCTATTGCACCACCCATTTGTGGTTCCGTTCCGCTTCCCAATTCATCGATCATAATTAACGTACGGGAAGTGGCTGCACTTATAAATTGCTTTATGTTATATAAATGTGAGCTATAAGTGCTTAAATCGTTTTCCAGGGATTGTTCATCCCCAATATCAATAAAAACATCATTAAAGATCCCACATTCAGAGCTGGCCTGCATAGGCACCAATAAGCCACATTGAAGCATATACTGAAGCAGACCTGTAGTTTTTAGACAGACGGATTTGCCCCCGGCATTGGGCCCGGAAATGATTAATATGCGCTGATCTTTATTTAAGCTTATATTAAGGGGGATCACTTCCTTGTTTTGGGCTTTAAAAACCAGGTAAAGCAAGGGGTGAATAGCACTTTGCCAGGAAAAGCCTTGTTCATTGATTAGTTTAGGCTTCTCTGCATGGAGTTTTATGGCAAGTAAGGCCTTGCTGTGAATAGCATCCACTTTTCCAAGCCATTGGTAATCATCGATCAGTTCAAAAATCCAGGGGCGTAGCTTTCCGCTGTATTCGCCAAGGATGCGTTTGATCTCCTTCCGGTATGCATTGCCTAACTTTCGAATTTCATTATTCGCCTCAAAAGCGGCCTCAGGCTCCATATAAACGGTTTGTCCACTGGATGACTCATCATGTATAAACCCTTTAAGCTTGCGTTTTTGGGAGGCGAATACAGGGATTACCAGGCGGCCGTTACGTACGGTAATTTCTGCTTCATTCCCCACCCAACCGGATTTTTTGGCTTGGGTAAGGGTTTGCTGAATTTTTGAGTAAAGCCCTTTTTCCAGGGTCTTGATCTTTCGTGTTATATCTTCAAGTGCAGCAGAAGCATCAGGCCGTATTTCCCCTTTATTGTCAATAATACCATCCGCCTGTTCCGTGAATTCCTGCCAGCTTGTTTTCCCTTTGGCTAAAGCAATGAGCTCATCATACTGTTCCGGGTCCAGATCCTTCAGGTAGGCTTTAACAGATTCCATAACCTTTAATGAACAGTTTAGATCATGGAGATCGTCCTGTGCTATTATGGCCCCCTCTGTTGATAATAGTCTGAGCCTGTGGCGCATGTCTTTATAATCATGGGTGGGAAAAGAAGGCGCAAACCGAATTAATTGCATGAATTGATACACCTGCTCAAGGTTTTTGCCGATAGTCGTAAAGTCACTGCTGAAAGATATCTGCTCAATCCAATCTTGTCCCATTGGACTTATACAATGCTCATGAAGGATCTTGCGAATTTGATCAAATCCTATTTTCTCTTCAAAATTTTCAGGGTATACCATTGTTATTCAATCATAAAAAATTCAAACAGTTATACCCTGCAAAAGTATAACAGATTATGCATTTCGAGGAGTCGTTTGTGGTTTTTTCAACAAACTCACCTGTATTACGTTTGCTCAGATGCATGCTGTTGAAAGCCGCAGAAATCATATAGGGTTTGGACCAAAAAGCCGTTGAAAATCAAGTTTATCCTTTTTAGATCGGAATCATACAGGCTAAGGCATTCGATGTTTTTTTAATACATCACCGGCATGCATCAGCAGGTCGACATACTGTGCTCTTTTATAGATTTTATAATCTTTGGTTTTATTTTTAGATAATTTACCACGAAAATCTTCCAGGGAATGATATCCTTTAATTTTCATCCATTCATTTATATCTTCCAGCATTTTTTTAAGATATACGGGTTTGTTGATATAAAATGTTGATACAGCTTGCACCACGTTCGCGCCTGCAAGAATAAGCTTGATCGCATCTGTCCCTTCATAGACTCCCTGGCTGCCGCAAATATCTGCCTGAATATTCTTATAAAGCAAGCCACAGTATCGAACCGCAAGGCGGTGTTCATTCTTGTTACTTAAGTTAAACGGGGCGATATGCTTTTGCTCTTCAGTACTGATATCCGGTTCAAAAAGACGGTTAAAAACAATAACTCCATCAGCGCCTGCAGCGTCCAATTGTTTGATGACATGCAGGATATTCGTGTAAAAAGGACTGATCTTTACGCTGACGGGAATGCTAACTGCTTTTTTTACATCTTTTACGATATCCAGTTGATGATGTTCAATTTCATGAGGCGGCATGTCAAAATCATGCGGAATTGCATAGAGATTGAGTTCTAAGGCTGCTGCTCCCAGCTCTTCGAATTGTTTTGCATAATCAATCCAGCTCTGCTTATAAATGGCGTTAAGACTGGCGATTAACGGAATGTTAAGAAGGGCCCGGGTTTTTTTGAAATCGTTTAAATGCTCCCGGGGGCCGGCATGTTGAATATCCGGGAAAACGCTTAGCATCTCCGGATTGCGCTCTTCAAATTCCTCCATGGTCTCAGACTGTTCCAGGTTCTCAAGCTGGATCTGCTCTTCAAATAAGGATTTATATACAATGGCTCCGGCTCCGCTTTCTTCCAATTGCTTCAGGATCTCCGGTTTCGTAACAAGATTGCTGGAGCCAACAATAATAGGGCTTTTTAGCTTGAGCCCAAGGTATTCCGTTTGTAAATCAGGCATATCTTTATAATTTTGGTTTATATCTCTGAGTCCGGGAGAAAATTACAAATGGTTCACAACTGCTGAAAGTTACTTTTTGCCTCAACTAATAAAGTAGTTGAATTTCAGTGGACCCAACTTGCTGGGACCGGGCAATAAGCGCTGAAAATCAAAAGGAACTTTTTTAGACCCGGCTCATGTGCTGCTTATCATTATTTACAAGTTAACAAGTGTAAGCGATAAAAAGTTTTTATTAATTAGTCTCTGTCCATAAAGTCCCATTTACTGCGTTACGCTTGCCCGAAAATTGCTCATTTATGTGAGTAAACTGCGCATTTTCGGGCTGCGCAGGCCTTGTAAATGGAACCTTCTGAACAGAGACATGATTACCAGGACACCTTGTCCACTTTATAGACAGGCACTAATTAGAGTCTGTCTATAAAGTCGGGTGTTTGATTCATAATGTTAGCGTTCAAGGCTTGCCCCGTTTCTATCGGTGCGTAGGAACCGAACGAAGTGAGCTCTTGAACAGCTTTAAAAATAATTAAGAGTCCGGTCTAAAAACACTAAATGTATCACAGCCGCTAAAGATCAGCTTTACCCCAACCCTAAAGGGAGGCTGATTTTCAGCGGTTTCACCCTTTAGGGCTCGGGGCAAAAAGCCGCTAAAAATCAAATGTGACCTTTTTAGACCGGACTCAATTAAGCTTGTGAAAAAATTTTAAACCGCAGTATACCAGCGTATATGAGGATTTAAAATTTGAGCAATAAGGTAGAAATCGGACATTATGGACAAACACTAAATAATCTAAAATGAATATAAATAACAGGAATAAGCGCGTTAAAAGAAGGTTATTAATATTATATTATTTAAATTCGCACACATAATAGTAATAGATTAAAAGAGTTCGTAACGAGAATATTAAATGATTAAAGCTTATGAAAAAGAAAAAAAATTTTCTTATTTGTGATGGGAATTATGCTACTTCCCATGTTGCCTATATGTTTTCAGAAGTAGCAGCCATTTATCCCATTACACCCTCATCAGATATGGCTGAAAACATTGATGAATGGGCTTCTGCCGGGCGGAAGAATATATTTGGCGAGACAGTTAAAGTAGTGGAGATGCAATCTGAAGGAGGAGCTTCCGGTGCGATGCATGGTTCTCTTCAGGGGGGAGCGTTATCAAGTTCCTTTACGGCTTCTCAGGGTTTGTTGTTGATGATCCCTAATATGTATAAGATGTCCGGGGAACTCTTGCCGGGTGTCCTGCATGTATCGGCCCGGAGTTTAGCTGCACAGGCATTATCTATATTCGGGGATCATTCGGATGTGATGTCAACCCGCCATACCGGTTTTGGCATGATTGCCACCGGTTCGGTTCAGGAAATTATGGATCTGGCCGGCGTGGCGCATTTAACGGCTATCAAAACACGTATTCCTTTTCTCCACTTTTTTGATGGGTTTCGTTCTTCTCATGAGATACAGCGTGTAGAAGCACCGACAACTGAGCAAATGGAAAAATTGCTCGACTGGGGGGCGGTTCAAAAGTTCCGGGATAATGCGTTAAATCCTGAGCATCCGGTAACGCGTGGAACAGCACAAAACCCGGATATCTATTTCCAATCAAGGGAAGCAGCTAACTCCTTTTATATCAATGTGCCGGATGTGGTTGCACAGTATATGGATGAGATATCTAAAATGACCGGCCGGAAATACAGACCTTTCTCTTATTACGGAGACCCTGAAGCAGAAAATATTGTTATGGCAATGGGCTCAGTTACGGAAACTATACGGGAAACGATCGATTATCTGAATAAGCAGGGAGAAAAAGTAGGTATGATCGCTGTTCACCTGTATCGTCCGTTTTCTGCCAAATACTTTTTTGAAGCACTTCCCCAAACCGTTAAACGGATCAGCGTGCTTGACAGAACCAAGGAACTTGGTGCCAATGGGGAACCGCTATACCTGGATGTCAGAGACTTGTTTTACAGAAAGGAAAATGCCCCTTTAATTGTCGGAGGCCGTTATGGGTTGAGCTCTAAAGATACTACCCCGGCACAAATAATTGCTGTTTTTGATAATTTGAAAAGAAAAGAACCCAAAAATAATTTTACCGTGGGAATTACGGATGATGTTACATATACATCATTGCCCGTGGGTGAAGATGTGGATACAGCTTCTGAAGGAACGATCAGTGCTAAGTTTTTTGGCATTGGCTCGGATGGTACCGTAGGAGCCAATAAAAATTCCATTAAAATTATAGGGGGAGCAACGGACAAATATGTCCAGGCATATTTTGCCTATGATTCTAAAAAATCCGGTGGAGTGACGGTTTCGCATTTGAGGTTCGGAGACCATCCCATCCGCTCGCCATATCTGCTGAACTCACCCGATTTCGTCGCCTGCCATGTGCCGGCTTATCTGGATAAATATGATATTCTCAAAGGCCTGAAACCGGGAGGAACATTTCTGTTGAACTCCATCTGGGAGGAGGAAGAGACCAAAAATCACCTGCCGGTGAGCATGAAAAGGTATATGGCTAAAAATAATATTATTTTCTATATTATTAATGCCACAAAAATTGCTTCCGAAATAGGGCTGGGGAACCGCACCAATACTATTATGCAAAGTGCTTTCTTTAAAGTGTCGGAGGTGATCCCTTATGAAACGGCGGTTGAAGAAATGAAAAATTTTATTGTAAAGAGCTTTTCCCGGAAAGGGGAAGAGATCGTTAATATGAATAAATCCGCTGTGGACGAAGGAGGTAAGCATGTTCATAAAGTGAATGTCCCTCAGGAATGGGCAGATTTACCTGATCAAGCTGAAACGAAGGTTTCGGAGGATGACAGACCTGATTTTGTGAAAAATGTGGCAGATCCCATAAATGCATTGAAAGGGGATGACTTGCCGGTAAGCGCTTTTCTTGGGCGTGAGGACGGAACCTTTCCTGCCGGAACAACCCAGTATGAAAAACGCGGAATTGCAGTAAAAGTGCCGGAATGGGTGCCCGAAAATTGTATCCAATGTAACCAGTGTGCTTATGTGTGCCCACATTCCTGTATAAGGCCCTTCCTGCTTACAGACCAGGAGAAAGCCGGGGCACCGGAAGGTACTGAAACCATTAAAGGAAAAGGAGCTATTAAGGAATATCATTTCCGTATCCAGGTTAGCCCGTTGGATTGTACAGGATGTGAAATATGTGAGCATATATGTCCATCCAAAGAAAAAGCGTTAGTGATGAAACCACTTGAATCGCAAAAAGCAGATAATGAGCGGTGGAATTATATGCATAAGGAGGTAGGCTATAAAACAAATGTTGTGGATGTTAAAAAGACAGTTAAAAACAGCCAGTTTGCTCAGCCATTGTTTGAATTTTCCGGTGCTTGTGGAGGCTGTGGCGAAACGCCATATGTAAAATTGATGACACAATTGTTCGGGGATCGGATGATGATCGCTAATGCTACTGGATGCTCTTCGATTTATGGAGGTTCTGCCCCATCAACACCCTATACGATTGATAATAAGGGCCACGGACCTGCCTGGGCGAATTCTCTTTTTGAAGATAATGCTGAATATGGCTATGGAATGGCGCTGGGTGTAGATACCATGCGCAGCCGTATTAAAGACCGGATGAACAAAGCTCTGAAAAATGGAGTTAGTGATGCTGTCAGTCAAGCCTTTCAGGATTGGATGAAGCATAAAGAGAATGCGGAAGAGACCCGCAGGGTATCGGAAAAGGTCATGGAGGTACTGAAAAACGAAAATGCCGACTGGGCGAAGGAGATTAAAGCACTTAAAGATTTCCTGGTCAAAAAATCGGTTTGGATGCTGGGAGGTGACGGTTGGGCTTATGATATCGGTTATGGCGGACTTGACCATGTCCTGGCTTCCGGCAGGGACGTGAATGCTATGGTATTGGATACCGAAGTATACTCCAATACAGGAGGGCAGGCTTCCAAAGCTACACCCGTAGGTGCAGTGGCTAAATTTGCCGCTTCCGGTATGAAAACACGGAAAAAAGACCTGGGAATGATGGCGATGACTTACGGTTATGTATATGTAGCTCAAGTAGCATTGGGGGCCAGTCAAAGCCAATTGTTGAAAGCTATGCGTGAAGCAGAAGCTTATCCGGGGCCTTCGCTTATTATTGCCTATAGCCCCTGTATTAACCATGGACTGCGCAAAGGAATGTCGAATATGTTAAATGAACAAAAACTGGCCGTCCAAGCTGGATACTGGCACTTGTATCGCTATGATCCGCTACTGGAAAAAGAAGGTAAGAATCCATTTCAACTGGACTCTAAAGAGCCGGAGTGGGAAAAATTCGATGAGTTTCTTGCTGGAGAAATTCGATATACTTCATTGAGTAAATCCTTCCCGGAAGAAGCGGACAAGCTGTTTAAAATCGCCAAAGAAGATGCTATCTGGCGGTATAATTCCTACAAGCGTTTAAAAGGGGACAAACTCTAAGTAGTGTCTGTCTATAAAGTGGACAACGTGTTTTGGTAATCATGTCTCTGTTCAGAAGGTTCCATTTACAAGGCTTGCGCAGCCCGAAAATGCGCAGTTTACTCAGGTAAATGAGCAATTTTCGGGCAAGCGTAACGCAGTAAATGGGACTTTACGGACAGAGAC
>JAWOBQ010000249.1:0-2750 GCA_046484255.1 Bacteroidales bacterium
CGCTGAAAATCAGCCTCCCTTTAGGGATGGGGTAAAGCTGATTTTTAGCGGCTGGGATACATTTAGTGTTTTTAGACCTGACTCATCAATAAATTCCGGTATAATTAAAGGGGGATATATTTTTCAGTTCTTCTTTCACAGGTTTGCTGATTTCAAGACTTTCAATAAATGCATAAATTTTCTTTTGATCGATGGCCTCATTGGTGCGTGTAAGCTCCTTGAGTTTTTCATAAGGTTCGGGAAATCCTTCTCTGCGGAGGATTGTTTGAATGGCTTCAGCCACTACAGCCCAATTACCCGTAAGCTCGGCATTTATTTTCTCTGTATTAACGATCAGTTTTTCCACACCTTTAATCACTGATCGTAATGCGATCATCATATGAGCCAGGGGGACACCAACGTTCCGGCTCACCGTGGAGTCGGTCAGATCGCGCTGCAAGCGTGATACCGGCAATTTTAACTGAAAGTGTACCAAAAGCGCATTAGCCATTCCGAGGTTTCCTTCAGCATTTTCAAAGTCGATGGGATTCACCTTATGGGGCATAGCTGAAGAACCCACTTCTCCGGCTTGAATACGCTGTTTAAAATAATCCATGGAAATATAGGCCCATACATCGCGGCAAAAGTCAATTCCGATCGTATTAAGCCGTTGCATAGCAGCAAAAAAGGAAGCCATATCATCGTACTGCTCTATCTGCGTAGTATATTGCTGTCGTTCAAGGCCCAGCTTATTATTCACGAGCTGATTCCCGAATTCCACCCAGTCCGTATCAGGAAAAGCAACATGATGCGCGTTGAAGTTCCCGGTAGCCCCCCCAAACTTGGCAGAAAACGGGATCTTTTTCTGCCCTTCAAGCTGATTTTCCATCCTGTCAATAAACACCCGCATCTCTTTGCCGAGCTTTGTTGGTGAAGCCGGCTGTCCATGAGTATGGGCAAGCATAGGAATATTTTTCCATTCTTCAGCTTTGGCTCTTAACAGATCAATAAGCTCGTCAAACAGGGGCTTCAGAAGGTCTTGCCAGGCATGCTTAATAGAAAGCGGAACAGCTGTATTATTGATATCCTGTGATGTTAAGCCAAAATGAATATACTCTTTATAATTCTGCAGGCCCAGGGCATCAAACTGTTCTTTTATAAAGTATTCCACCGCTTTAACATCGTGATTGGTAACTTCTTCAATCTGCTTTACCCTTTGGGCCTCTGGTTCTGAAAACTGCAGATATATATTCCTGAGGTCTTTGAACCTGTCAGGCGGAATGGTGTCAAGCTTCCCTATGCCCCATTCACAAAGAGCAATAAAATATTCAACTTCTATGCGCACCCGGTATTGTATTAATGCAGCTTCCGAAAAGTACGCGGCCAGGGGGTTGGTTTTTTTTGCATAACGCCCATCAATAGGGCTGACTGAATATAGAGCAGGGTCTTTCATAAAAGGATCTTATCGTTTCTGTTTTTGTTTCAGTTTTTGCTGTTGTTTTTGCTTGTTCGCAGCTTCTTCCAGGCGCTGCTGAAATTTTGATTTTTTAACCGTCTTCTTTTTATTGGCCTGTATCTTAGCTTTTATCGCATCTTCATCGATAAACCGCCGGATCACAACCATTTGCACAAAGGTAATCATATTAGCCAGGAAATAATAGTAGCTTAATCCGGAAGCATAATTGTTAAATATAAACAACAGCATCACCGGCATAAAATACATCATTGTTTTCATTCCCGGCATTTGCTGCCCTGTGCTCATATTTTGATTGTTCATATGCGTATAAAGGATCGTAGAAACGGCCATCAACAAAGTAAACAAGCTGATATGATCCCCATAAAAAGGAATAGAGAAAGGCAATTGCGCGATAGTATCATAAGTAGACAAGTCATGAGCCCAGAGAAAGCCCTCTCCCCGCAACTCGATTGAAGAGGGAAAAAAGCGGAACATCGCGATCAGAATAGGAAGCTGTAAAAGCATAGGCAGGCAACCTGCCATAGGATTCACCCCGGCTTTCTTATATAATGCCATCGTAGCCTGTTGCTTTTTCATGGCATCTTCTTTCTTCGGATGCTTCTTGCTGATCTCCTCTATCTCAGGCTTTAACAGCCGCATTTTCGCCGAGGATTTATATGTTTTATAGGCGATTGGGAACAAGACTATTTTTAGTAAGACAGTAAGTATAAGAATGATAATCCCATAACTCAGATCAAAGCCTTCCAGGTAATTAAAAACAGGGATCACGGCATAACGATTGATCCAGTGCAACAAAAAGAAACCCCAGCCCAGCGGGATCATCTGTTCCATATCCATATCATATTTTCGTAAAGCCGTATAATCATTGGGCCCGAAATAGAAGGCAAATCTGCTTGCATGCTCACGGGCAGAGCTATAAGGAACTCCCAGTTGCGCTTCCACACTTTTCAGATAATGCAGTTCCGGGTCCGGCTCTTCAACTTTTGTAATCGTTTCTAACTCTGCTGATTCTATAGATTTATCCTTAGCCCAGAGCGTACTGTTAAAAAACCGTTGCTTAAAGGCAACCCATTCCACGCCGGTGGAGATCTTTTCAAAATCATCATCCCGTTCACCAAGATCATCTACATCCCCCACATTATCCCTGTAAAAGATAGTTGAACCCCCTCCCATTACCGACTTCTGTCTTTTCTCCTGCTGCCGAAGATCTGCAGCCGACTTTAGTTCAAGCACATTATTCCCGTATATAGAGCGCATGTATATCTGCAGGTTGTTCAACCTCACATCCATGTCC
>JAWOBQ010000168.1:0-5463 GCA_046484255.1 Bacteroidales bacterium
ATACTTGCCTGGGTGTCGGGAAATATCATTTTTGCCGATTATTTGAATATTATGTATCTGCCGAATACCGGCGAGCTGGCAATTTTTATCAGTGCTTTTGTAGGGGCTGCCGTTGGCTTTTTGTGGTATAATTCATATCCGGCTCAAGTCTTTATGGGAGATACAGGGAGTCTGGCTATAGGCGGGATCATTGCCGTTTTTGCTATTATTATCCGTAAAGAATTGCTGATCCCCATATTATGTGGGGTTTTTTTAATAGAAAACCTGTCCGTGCTGATGCAAGTTGCATGGTTTAAGTATACTAAAAAGCGATTTGGGGAAGGAAGGCGTATATTTCTGATGTCGCCTTTGCATCATCATTATCAAAAGAAAGGATATCATGAAGCAAAGATTGTGATTCGGTTTTTTATTGTGGGGTTAATGTTGGCGGTATTTACGATAATTACTTTAAAGCTGAGGTAATGAGCAGGTTTATAGTTGTACTTGGCGGCGGAGAATCGGGGGTTGGAGCTGCTGTTTTAGCCCGGGAAAAGGGATTTCAGGTTATGCTAAGTGACATCAATACCATCAACGAAAAATACAAGAACGTTCTTTTACATTATGCAATTGATTTTGAAGAAAATGGGCATACATTCCAAAAGTTGGTAGACGCCAGTGAAGTAATAAAGAGCCCGGGGATCCCGGATACGGTTTCCATAGTCAGGAAATTGAAAGAGAATGGAATTCCGGTGATATCAGAGATAGAGTTTGCAGGGCGTTTTTGCCGGGCATACAGAATATGTATTAGCGGAAGCAATGGCAAAACCACAACAGCATTACTCACAGAGTATATATTGAGGCAGTCTGGAAAAGAGGTGGTATCAGCCGGAAATATGGGGAATAGCTTTGCATCTGTAATAGCCGGGAGTGATCCGGAATATGTAGTATTAGAGCTCAGTAGTTTTCAGCTTGAAGGGATGTATGATTTCAAAGCCGATATAGCGGTTCTGACCAATATTGTTCCAGACCATCTGGACCGCTATGGGGGAGTATTTCAACGATATGTGGATGCGAAATTCCGGATACTTCAGAATCAAACCGGATCTGACCATCTGATCTATAATGCAGACGACCCCCTTCTGTGCAGGGAGATTGATAAACGCAGGCCCCTGGCAAAACTTCATCCGCTGAGTATGCACAATACTGCATTGAAAGATGGGGCATTTATAAATGAGAATAATGAGATAATCATAGATATAAACAATAAAAGGGAACAAATAATGACAATTGAAGAACTGGCTTTACAAGGAAAACACAACATCTATAATTCCATGGCCGGTGGTGTTGTGTCCCGGCTATTGGAGATCAGAAAAGAAACAATAAAAACATGTCTTTCTGATTTTCAGAATATCGAGCATCGTCTGGAATATGCCGGAAGCGTGCGTAGCATTGATTTTATCAATGACTCCAAAGCTACCAATGTAAACTCCAGCTGGTATGCCCTGGAAACAATGAATAGCCCCGTGATATGGATTGCCGGAGGCGTGGATAAGGGGAATGATTACAGCCGGCTGCGGGAGCTTGTAAGAGAAAAGGTAAAAGGTATTGTCTGTCTGGGAGTGGATAATAAAAAACTGATACAAACCTTTTCCGGGGATGTAGATCAGATCACTACAGCCACTTCGGCCTGGCAAGCTGTCTCGCAAGCTTATTATATGGCCGAACCGGGGGATGTTGTATTATTATCCCCGGCTTGCGCAAGTTTCGACTTGTTTGAAAATTTTGAAGACCGTGGAAATCAGTTTAAAAATGCGATACGAAATTTATAAATCATCGGAATGATAAGTAAAGGTTCCAAATATTTTAAAGGAGACAGAGTGATCTGGATGATCGCTGTGATCCTGGCCATTTTTTCTTTACTGGCGGTATACAGTTCTACCGGAACTCTGGCTTATAAATTGCAGGCCGGAAATACAGAGTTTTACCTGTTCAGGCAATTGGCGATCCTGGTTTTTGGCTTTGTGATAATGTTTACAGCACACCTGATACCGTATCGTTACTATTCACGGATATCTCAATTGTTGTTATTCCTTGTTATTCCTTTGCTTGCCATCACTTTAATAGCCGGAACCAGTATTAACCAGGCCAGCCGGTGGCTTACATTGCCGGGGATGAATATTACTTTTCAGACTTCTGATTTTGCCAAATTGGTGCTGGTGATGTTTGTGGCACGCAAACTGGCTAAAAGCCAGGATACAATACAGGATTGGAAGACAGGCTTTCGGCCTGTGATCATTCCGGTTTTCCTGGTTACCCTTTTAATATTACCGGCAAATTTTTCTACGGCGATGGTGGTATTTATAACGGCTCTGGTTATTATGTTCGTGGGCAGAGTGAATATGAAATATATTGGTATCATGGTGGCTTCAGGCATAGTGTTGCTGGTTTTTGTCGTGCTTATCGCTTCTGTGATGCCGCGACTGTTTCCCCGGATGGATACCTGGGTTTCCAGGATCGAATCTTTCAGCGGTGAATCAGAAGAGGTATACCAGGTGGAACAGTCAAAAATTGCCGTAGCTACCGGTGGGATCATTGGTAAAAGGCCCGGGCATAGTATCCAGCGGAACTATTTGCCCCATCCTTATTCAGACTTTATTTTTGCAATTATTGTGGAAGAGTATGGCCTGGCAGGGGGAGCGCTCCTGGTAATGCTTTATTTAATGTTATTGTACAGGGGGGTGCGCCTGGCAACAAAGGCCCCCGGAACGTTTGGGGCTTTGCTGGCGGTGGGATTGTCTTTTAGTCTTGTTTTTCAAGCATTTATCAATATGGCAGTGGCTGTAAATCTAATGCCTGTAACGGGACAGCCTTTGCCAATGGTTAGTATGGGGGGGACTTCTATCTGGTTCTCATGTCTGGCCATTGGGATTTTGTTAAGCGTTAGCCGTGTCGCTGATAATCAAAATAATGAAAAGAACAGCTATGCATAATCAACCTGATAACATACGCATTATGATCAGCGGGGGAGGAACCGGGGGCCACGTGTTTCCGGCAATCGCTATTGCGGAGGCGTTGAAGAGCAGATTGAAAAATGTCGACTTTTTATTTGTGGGTGCCCACGGAAAAATGGAAATGGAAAAAGTGCCCGCAGCAGGGTATAAAATAGAAGGATTAACGATTGCAGGCTTGCAACGCCGGCTTACATGGAAAAACCTTAGCCTTCCGTTCAAGTTGATAAAGAGTTTACGGAAAGCGAAAAAACTGGTGAAAAATTATGATCCGCATATTGTAATTGGTGTCGGGGGCTATGCCAGTGCCCCGGTACTTCGTGTGGCCTCGAAAAGGAATATCCCTGCCTTAATACAAGAGCAGAATTCCTTTCCCGGCATTACCAATCGGATACTGGGCAAGTCTGTAGATCGTATTTGTGTAGCCTATGATAATATGGAGCGGTTTTTTCCAAAAGAAAAGTTATATGTAACCGGAAACCCCGTACGGGAAAACCTGCTGGCAATACAAACTCCTTCTGCTGAAGCCAGGGCATATTTTGGCCTGGAGGATGAAAAAATGACCATTTTGGTTATGGGCGGAAGCCTGGGAGCAAGATCCATAAACCAGGGAGTTATGCATGCACTGAAAGATATGGTGGATAAGGATGTTCAGCTGATCTGGCAAACAGGAAAATATTTTATTGAAGAAGCAACGGAAGCATTGAAACAAATAGATACCAACAATATTTATATTACAGATTTTATAAGCCGGATGGACCTGGCTTATGCTTCGGCCGATCTGGTGGTTTCCAGAGCAGGAGCTATAGCGATCTCCGAGATTCAGGCGGTGGAAAAACCCTCTATACTGGTGCCCTCACCTAATGTTGCCGAAGACCATCAAACAAAGAATGCCAAAGCTCTGGTGAATTATAACGCAGCAGTTTTACTGAGGGATGAACAAGCCCCCGAAATGTTGGGGAAAGAAATGTTGCGAATCATCATGGATAAACAGCTATTATCCAGACTGCATGAAAATGTGGCTAAACTGGCTAAAAAAGATGCAGCCCAAACTATAGCGGGTGTCGTTATTGATATGATAAAGGTGAATTAAATGGAATTGAACAAAATACATAAAGCTTATTTTGTCGGTATCGGAGGTATCGGAATGAGTGCTTTAGCTCGTTTCTTTAAACAACAGGGGGCTTCGGTTTCAGGATATGATAAGACGAAAACCCCGCTAACCGAACAGTTGCAAAAAGAAGGCCTTGATGTGCATTATCAGGACGATATTGCATTGGTGCCGACGGATGCGGATCTCTATATATATACCCCTGCTATACCACCCGAACATAAGGGACTTCGCTTTTTGAAAGAGCATAATTTCCCGTTGTATAAACGCTCGGAAGTTTTGGGCTTTTTGTCCCGGTCTTTTCAAACTATTGCAATAGCCGGAACACATGGAAAAACTACTATTTGCTCCATGCTTACCCATCTGTTTTTGGCAGCCGGCATACCGGTAAATGCTTTTATCGGAGGGATAGCGGTGAATCTTAATTCTAATTTTGTTTTCAGAAAAGCGGCTTCTGTTTTGATTGTGGAAGCTGATGAATATGATCGTTCATTTTTAAAACTGAAGCCTGAAGTGGCGGTTGTCTCAGCGGTTGATGAAGACCATCTGGATGTGTATGGTGCTTATGATGAACTCAAAACTGCATTTGCCGGGTTTCTTCACCGGATTGAGCATGGCGGACTGGCCTTGATCCATGAACGTGTTGAACTTTCATGCCCGGATAAGACCAGGCTGATGAAATATGGACAATCGGAAAATGTTAACTTCCGGCTGCAAAATGTTCGACAGCAGAAGGGGGCGATGGTGTTTGATTTTCAACTGGAGAATGAGTCTTTGAGCAGGCTTAAGCTTCATATGCCCGGGCTTTACAATGTTGAAAATGCGTTAGTGGCTTCCGCTGTAGCTCGTGTTTTTGGCATTTCACAGCAAGCAATACGGAAAGGGTTAAACACATATAAAGGGGTTAAAAGAAGGTTTGAGATACGTGTCAATACGGCCCGGCATATTTATGTGGATGATTATGCGCATCATCCCAGAGAGCTGGAGGCCTGTATATGTGCTGCACGTGAATTTTTCCCCGGAAATAAGATCACAGTTGCTTTTCAACCTCATTTGTATACCCGCACACGTGATCTTGCCCGTGGGTTTTCCGAAAGCCTCAGCCTGGCCGATGAAGTAGTCTTACTGGATATTTATCCTGCCAGAGAAAAGGCTATCCCGGGAGTACACGTTAAGATGCTGATGAATAATATTGATGCGGAACAGATATATTATATGAGTAATGAAGAAATGCTGGAGTTTGTAAAACATAAACAACCCGGGGTTTTTATGACGCTGGGAGCCGGAAATATTGATCAAATGGTGGAAGATGTTACCAACATTCTGAATCAAAGATGAGTCCGGTCTAAAAAGGGCACATTTGAT
>JAWOBQ010000337.1:0-4531 GCA_046484255.1 Bacteroidales bacterium
GAATTGTTTTTTCATCATCCCAGTAGTTGATCCACAAGCCGTGCTTTCGTCCCTTGCGATCCGTTCTGTTGATCTTTCCGATGTAGAAGGATTCGGTGCAGGATGCCAGGAGCATAACAGCAAGAAGGAATATGAAATATTTCATGTTGTTTTCAACCGCGAAGACGCTAAGTTTTCTCAAAAATACCGCAAGGGAAACAATGCATTTCGTTGCGTTCTTTGCGTCATCGTAGCGTCTTTGCGGTTAATTATTTTTTTAGTTATACAACTACAAACTTAGTTGATTTGTTCAAAAAAAACTTAATCCAATTGGTATTTGATCGGAACGTTGAAAGATACCCTCACCGCTTCTCCTCTTTGTTTGCCGGGTTTCCATTTGGGCATTTCGCTCACCACCCTGATGGCTTCCTGGTCCAGGTCTTCGCGCACACCTCTCAGGACATTAACACCTGAAATGCTTCCGTTTTTTTCAACCACAAAGTTTACAAATACCCTTCCCTGCACACCGTCTTTTTTGGCTGATTCGGGATAATTAATGTTTTCTGCCAGGTATTTTATAAATGCGTCTTTTCCGCCCGGGAATTCAGGCATTTCTTCAACCACTGTGAAGATTTCAGCCGGTTGTTCTTCCTGCTTGCTTTCCGCTTCCTCAGCCGGTTGTTCAATGACTGCTTCGCTTTCAACTGCCTCGCTTTTTTGTGAATCCTTAAGCACTGCTTCATCATCGGTATTGCTGCATGCAAAGCCAATGAGCAGTATGCCGAGCACCGGCAGCATCAGCAGGTATTTGAGCATGGCCGTACTTTTTGTTTTTTGTTTTGTCATCATTATGATCCTCCTTTTTAAAATGGAATAATTAAAATTATTGGTCATGTCGTTCAACTGGATGCCGAAAGCATGATGCATCAATGCCTGCTGGTATCCGCTGATATCATAACCTTTGTTGATAAGTTCTTCATCCGCCAGGAACTCGTGGGTTTCCTTAACGGATCTGCGGTAAAGCCACACTACCGGGTTGAACCATTGCAGGATGGTGAGCAATTCGATGAAGATCAGGTCCAGGCTGTGGTTTTGCCGCACATGCACCAGTTCGTGATCGAGGATTTTACGCAGTTCGTTTTGTTTGCCGTCTTTTTCGTTGATGAAAATATATCCGAAAAAAGAAAAGGGCGCATATTTTTCTTTCAGGTGAACGATGCTGATGTTTTTACGTTTGCTCACGCGGTTTTTACGGATCAGCAGGATGATCTGCAGCATTTCGAAGAGAAAGCGCATGCTGAAGATAGCCACACCTGTCAGGTAGGCGATCAGTAGGCCCTGGTAAAGGCTCAGGTTTTGCCGGATGATCTCCCCGGCTTTTTCCGAGCTTATGATTACGGTATCGAGCATTACGGTGAGGGTGGTGCTTTCCGCCGGAGGCGAAAAAGAAAAGTTAAAGAGCGGGATCAATAGCGAGAGGAAAACCGAGCTGAGCAGGTAGAAGCGGTTCAGTTTGTAAAAGGTGTCCTTCCTGAAAAACAAACAGAAGATGCCGTACATCAGAACCAGCCCGATGGCGACCTGTGCCGTGTATATCAGTAGGTCATTCATCTTTGTTTGCTTTTTGTTTCTGGATCTGTTCTTCCATCAATTGCTTGATCTCTTCCATTTCTTCAATGCTGAGCTTTTCTTCCCGGGCAAAGAAGGAAGTGAGCGCCTGGTAGGAATTGCCGAAATAGTTTTTCATGAAATTCCTGAAATAGGAGCGTGTGTATTCTTTTTTGGAAACCAGCGGGTAATATTCATGGGTTTTGCCGTAGGTATGGTGCGCCACAAAGCCTTTCTTTTCCAGGATCCGTACGATGGTAGAAACGGTGTTGTAGGCCGGTTTGGGTTCCGGAAACTTTGCCAGGATGTCATTCACAAAGGCCTTTTCCAGTTTCCAGAGGATCTGCATGATCTGTTCTTCGGCTTTCGTTAGCTCTTTCATTTTTCCAGTGGCATTTATTGTAAAACTAAAAACTTAGTTGTTTGTTGTGCAAATGTAACTAAAAATTTAGTTGAATGTCAAATTAGGTGAAAAGTTTTGGACTTGTACTTTGCTAAGTGCTGATAATTAAAAGATTGCCACCAAGGCAAAGACACGAAGGGTCACTAAGAAAAATTAGAAGGATTGTAATGATTCATGGCTGTTAAACCTACCCAACAAGGGCGCTTCCATATAGACGACAACATGGTTATAAACTCTCTTCGCCCGTGGTGGCATTGAGCATAGAGAACTATATGTTTGCAGATTCTCATGATGTGGTATAAAATGCAGTCAGTATATATTCACTACCGGCAACATGCAAGATCATTAAGGCAGAACTTTAGTACATATCGAATCCGTAATCATACAATCCATTTTTCTAGCAATTAATACCTCACTAACTACCAAATTTCTAACCAGTAAATAACGATATTATCTTTCTCATTAATAGCAATTCCTCGTGAATATCCATTACGCCACTTTTCAGTAAGTCCTATTCCCTCCGTTAAATATTTTTTATCTAAAAACTTCCCTGGTTCTGATTTCAGTATGTATAATGTAAAGTTATCTGTTAATTTACCTTCTTCAGTATATAAACTCAATTTTGAATTTACAAATAGGGAAGAAAAATCTGGAACTGGAATATACTCTTCCGTGCATAGTTTGTTGTAATGTTCTATAAAAATTGATCCAGCTATATTATTAGTTAACATATTAACTGTTAATAAACATCTGTCACTTGGCTTGTATTCTGCTAAAATACTATCACTTATTCTTTCTTTTAACTTTGTTATCTCCTCCTTTTGCATATTAACTAAAAGCGACGCACCACATCTGTTTGATGTTTTTGTAGCTTTAACACCCTCAATATTAAATATATAATCTCCAGAAACTTGTCTCGGGAAATGACTATAAAATTCCTCTTTAAAATTCTCTTGTAACTTATTATAATCATAGCTTAGATTTGGCTGATTTAATGCCGCATGGCAACTATAAAACAAAACGATTATTATAAATACTTTTATCTTGTTCATATTCTATTGGTATTGTGGAAATGCATTGTGTTTAACTTCTCTCTGATAGTTATGATTTCCCTGGGATCTATTACTGATTTCTAAAATTATATTAAAATAATATCCGGATCCTTTTTTTGGAACATATTTCAAATCATTTACATAAACATCTGTTATAGTTTTTAATCCAGTCCAATAATTGTATTTTACATCATTAACCTTCCAATCTGTTTTTACAGTAACTGGTACAGTTCCATTTTTTGCATATGTTCCGGTTAAACCAATAGTTGTTTTCTTACCGCCTAAAATACTAACACTCCCAGGACCAGTTTCAACAGACGGATAGGACAACTGAACATCTTCAACTAGCACTTTACTAGGTTCAAAGCTATATCCTTTGTCAGCCATAAACTTCTGAGCTTTTAGACCTTTAAACATAGCTGCACGCATGGAAACTTTTCCTATTTCATCTCCTGTATTTTGATCACTTATCGGAACTTCAACAAAACCTACACTGGCTTTATCCGAATTACTCATAATGAGTAATTGATCATCACTTCCAAACATGCCATTTTCTCCCATATGTTTCCAGCCCTCTCCTTTCATCGCTCCAGTTCCTTCGTCACCTTTTTTCATCGTGGGGTGATAGTAAATATCTCCAGTTAATTCATTTTCAAACCAGTCGTCCAGTGCTCCTGTAAGATCAGTTCGGCTAATCGGGTTCAAACTACAGAAATTGTAGGAAGAAAGCCATTCTCTTTCTTCTGCCACCGGGTCAACCATGTGCCATCTTGCTAACGCCGGGTCATACATCCGTGCTCCATAATCATACCAATCCAATCCAAAGTCACCTTGTAATTCCTTTCCATTGTAAAGGTAACGGTTTGGTTTTTTTGCGGGAAGGGTTTTCCGGAAATAATCTATACTCATGCCAAAAGGGTAATATGCCTTTTGTTGGATAATGGTGTCTTTTTCATCAAACAAGACCCTGTTATTTCCCAAATGATCTTTCATAAAATACTGATAGCTCATTCCCTTCTCCTCTGGCACAACACGGCCTTCAGAGGTAAGTATGTAAGCCAATTCTTGATCTTCGAAAACAAAGTTACCAATATTGTTCAAGTTTTCTATTGTTAACCTGAAACTGCAGATTTGCAATTATCTTCTCTATCCACTATATAGTTCCCAACATCCGGAATTAAGCACCCCCGCCTCTTATAATTTTCCTTTGCTAAGCATCCAGCCCCGCTCAACGTAATTTCGCCTCGGTTCAGCATCTAGCTTCCAGCATCCACGATCCAGCATCCAATATCCAGCCACCAACTCTACCCAGCACTCCCCGATCTCACCTTGATCTTTTCTTCAGCAACCAGGCCTTCGAGTACCTGTATGTTGATGCCGTCGCTAAGGCCGGTTTTGATGTATCTTTTCCCGAATTGCTGCGGAGCGGTTTCCACTTGCACAAAAGCCGAATCTTTGTCAAATTTCAAAAGCCCTGCCTTTTCGGTAT
>JAWOBQ010000032.1:0-2695 GCA_046484255.1 Bacteroidales bacterium
TGTCATATGTTTCTTTGGTTCTGGATTCATTTGGTAACAATTTAAAAATAAAATCATAAATATAGGTTCCTATGACCTCTTTCCTCTGATAACCTGTTAATTTTTCATGAGCTTTGTTAACAAAAATGATCTTTCCTTCTTCATCCGTTAACCTGATGGCATCCCTGGAATAATCGACAAAAGTGCGAAATTTTTCTTCACTTTCCCGCAGGGAGGCTTCGGCTTTTTTGCGCTCGGTGATATCAAGTAAAACAGCAATGGATCTGAGAAATTTGCCTTCTTCATCATTCTCCGATATAGCCGACAGCAACACATCCATGATCTCCCCGTTTTTTTTCACCAACTGATAGGGCACGTTCCTGGCGTATCCTTTACGGAAGAAATCGGGAAGGGCAACATTTTCTGCATATTGTTTTGAATTTTCGGTAAGAAAATCAACGGATGCCTGACCAATTACTTCATCCCTTTGATAACCGGTTGTTTCCAGCCAATGATTGCTGACTTCAACAATTTTTCCTTTGGAGTCGATGGAATGAAGCATAACTGGAATGTTGTGATAAATGTTGTGATAATATTTTTCACTGGTTTCAAGTTCGCGTATGCGCTTTTTCAGATTTTCATTCTCTTCCCTGAGCGTTTCACGGGATGGCTCGTCATTTTGCATAGGCTTATGGAATTGGTAAGGTTGGCTTACTTTTCTCTGGCTATGTCTAAAACGACAAAATTAATAAAAAAATGCCTGAATGCATGAATCTATGAAGTCTTGAGCAAAGAGAGGCCTGAAGGTAATATATTGCTGAAGAGGTAGCCTGTGTGCCGCTATAGCAGTGCCGGGTGCTTAAATGCCGGTGGATCGCTTATCCTGCCGGCAGAGATTATGCTCCGGGGAAAATAGTCCCCTTACTCTCCCGGCAATTTCCAAATAAAGAGATATGCCGGTTATATCAGGCCAAAAGCCTGTACTACGTGGTAAGGATCCCTTTGTTTCGTCCATCGGGATCTCATACTCTTAATTTATTAAAAAACTGAACTATCATGAAGCAAGCATATCCTGGCCGGGCTATCGAAATGGTTTATACATCCAAAACGATTGCAGATAACCTAAGCGCCAATCTAGATGAGCTTTCAGAGATCCGTTCAGGCTGGACCCCGGATTATGTGGCCGACCTTAAACAAAGGATCGACTATATTCTTGAGAACAGGATGGGGCTCGATAAAAACAAGGATCTGCGTATGGTGAGCAACCATATTGAAGACATCGAAGCCCCTGCTTTACATGATCTTGCCGTATTGAGGAAGCAGCTCAAGGTCGATTTTTCCGGTGACCGACTAGATGAAATACTGAATACGCTTGGTTATTCTAAACATCTTGTCAAAGCCCGCAAGCGCGATACAGAATCTGTTTTTTTGCTCCTCAATGCTTTTCGTCTGGGAATGACGGAAGAGCTTAAGGAGCGGATCGTTGCCAAGGGAACGTCGCCCAAACTGATCGACCGTATCATCGGTTATTCCGGTAAGCTGTCCGAAGCCAATGCGAAACAAGAATCGCTGAAGGTTAAGACCATGTCTCTCACTAGTGAAACTCAGGAAATGCTGAACAATCTCTATTATGAGATCATCGGTATTTGTAAGATCGCTTATAGTTTCTACCGGAACGATCCCGTAAAGAGATCTCAGTTTACCTTCAGGAAGATATGGAAACGACTGCGGAATAGAATTTCCAATTCCAGCGACGAACCGGAGACTTCTCAGGAGTAAGGCTCACTTATGTCCTTGCAACTACCCGGGGCGTAAATCCTTTACCGGAACCGCTCCGGGTAGTTTTTTTACTCTACTGTCTGCTTTTATCTCATCATTTTCGGCTTTCGCTTTTATTCTGTGCCATACCATAAAATAGCTGATGCAAATAAATATAACTTTTTATAGCATCGGTGCCTTACTTTATAAGGCCATCACTCAGGTGACAGAAACCACTCTTCCGATACATAAAATCAGTATCGGACTGACAAAATCCAGTAGTCAGTTGACTTAAATTAGTAAACGGTTGCATATTATCAGTAATTAAGTGCATAAAACCATTTCATTTTGGCTTAAAATTTCTGGACTAAGAACAAATACCAGCAAACAGGTGCATTAAATCAGCAGGAATTATACATATATAAGTATGATTATGCACAAAAACAGTTAATATTTGCACAAAACAAGTTAACTTATGGGCATTATCAGTTTCTTGATGCGTAAAAACAGTTTGGCTCCTAATAAAACCGGCACACATATATAACCTTTCAGTGGACCTCCCAGTTAAAATATTTCAATCACTTAATAAATTACCTGGCAGAAGCTTCCGATCATAGAAGCCGGTATCCTAAACCTTTCACAAATATGAGCCTATTCTCCTGTCTCAATGCTGCATACTGATAAAGGATTCATATTCCGGGAAGAATTTGTTTATGACGGTCAGATCAAACTTCGACATGATGGATTCCTTGGATTCCCTTTCCAGCAAGAATTCAAAGGATTTTTTAATGAGGTCTTCCCTGGATATGACCCCACCGGTGAGTTTTTTGTAAAATTTATCATCCAGCGTTACAGTATGGGTTGAACTGGAATCACCTTCCTCAACGGTTACACGGAAAGTGTTTTCGTCTTGTTTTTCTACTGTTATCATAATACCCGATTTTTTGGATTAAACGTA
>JAWOBQ010000070.1:0-9792 GCA_046484255.1 Bacteroidales bacterium
TTAGACCGGACTCAACCGATATTTAAAGCAGGGCCAAATTTTTTTCTTTCTGAGCCCGGTAAAACAACACAAAATATTCACTCCTTAGTGTCTGTCTATAAAGTGGACAACGTGTCCTGGTAATCATGTCTCTGTTCAGAAGGTTCCATTTACAAGGCTTGCGCAGCCCGAAAATGCACAGTTTACTCAGGTAAATGAGCAATTTTCGGGCAAGCGTAACGCAGTAAATGGGACTTTATGGACAGAGACTACTTAAACCATATTATCCGGCATATTTATTGCTTCCACAGACTTGATCTCCGGAATGGCCTTAATCATAGCCTGTTCAACACCTTGTTTAAGGGTCATTATACTCATGGGACAACTTGCACAAGCCCCCTGTAGTTCAACGTTCACCACATTATCTTCCGTAATATTAACAAACTCAATGTTACCTCCGTCTGCTTCCAGATAAGGCCTTACCTGATCAATCACACTTTTAACTTTATTCTCTAACTCATTTTTTTCCATAGTACTATTTTTTTTAAGCTGCAAAATTATTAATTTGTTAACAACCTTTGGCATTAGGATCTGTTTTTACCGTTTTTGTAGGGTCCTTGGTCTTATTTCGAATATCCACCTGTTTTATAGTATTGGCAGCAATTTCTTTAAAGGCTTGCCCGGCTGTCGAGTCTAAATCAATGGCCGCAGGTTTTCCCTGCTCCCCTCCCTGCATAATATTTTCCCGGATAGGTATCTGTCCAAGCAAAGGTATATCAAATTCTTCTGCCATCTTTCGCCCTCCTTCCCTGCCGAAAATGTAATACTTTTTCTGCGGCATATCATCGGGAGAAAAATAAGACATATTTTCAATAAGACCCAGTACCGGTACATTGATCTCCTTTTGTGTAAACATAGATATCCCTTTTCGGGCATCAGCTAAAGCCATTTCCTGCGGAGTAGTAACCATAATAACTCCTGTAACAGACAAAAACTGCACCAATGTCAAATGAATATCCCCGGTTCCCGGAGGTAAATCCACTATCATATAATCGGTTCCTTCCCAGTGAGTTTCCGTAAACAATTGCTTTAAAGCATTGGAAGCCATAGGCCCCCGCCAGATCAAGGCCTGGGTAGGATCCACAAAAAAACCAATAGATAAAAGCTTAATGCCGTGCTTTTCCAAAGGAAGGATCTTTGATTCCCCGCCCTGCCCCGTCACCTGTGGTTTTTCTCCCTTCAAACCAAACATCATGGGAATAGAAGGACCATAAATGTCTGCATCTACCAAAACTACACTGGCACCCGCATTAGAAAGACTAACGGCAAGGTTCGAAGCTATCATGGATTTCCCCACACCTCCTTTTCCCGATGCAACTGCTATAATATTCTTTACACTTTTCAGCGGATCAGCGGAATGTTTCTGATCCGGTTGTTGTTCTTTATTATTACTCATAACCTGATTTTTATGAATTTTTAACCTAATGTATTTTGTCTTTATTTAGATTTTGAGTCCGGTCTAAAAACACTAAATGTATCCCAGCCGCTAAAGATAAGCTTTACCCCATCCCTAAAGGTAGGCTGATTTTCAGCAGCTTCACCCTTTAGGCTTCGGGGTAAAAAGCCGGTAAAAATCAAATGTGACCTTTTTAGACCGGACTCAGATTTTGTAAAAGTAAATAAATTAACGATCCTGAACAATTAAAAATTGCTCCTTCCAAAATATCATCCTCACAGCTTACCAAAAGCCTTCCTGATCAAAAATCATCAGAACAACAACACGATGATCAACACAATATTGCCACAGTATTAGCCCCGGGGATTTTTATACAACCGCTGATATTTTGATAGCAACCGGATTATCCTGAGCAAATCCGCGAACCCTTTCAGCCACACCCTACACAACCAAATGTACAAATCTTTCTGTCAATAAATTAGGGGGCAGCAAATTTAGAATGCATTATTGCGCATAACCCATTAGTTTTGTATTTTTGTAAATTGTGAACCAATTCACAATTTTTGTTGTTAGATCTCACTAATTGAAATAATAAACGACCCTATGGGCAGGCTAATTAAGATCAAGAAGGGGCTTGATATCCCTTTACAGGGGGAAGCAGAAAAGCAAATATCCTCCGTTAAATCGGCCACTTATGCTGTAAAACCAACAGATTTTACCGGCGTCTTTCCCAAATTGCTGGTTAAGGAAGGAGCCAGATTAAAAGCGGGTACGGCCCTATTTTATGACAAGTACAATGAACGGGTAAAATTCACAGCCCCCATAAGCGGGAGGTTACACTCCATCATCCGTGGTCCGAAGCGAGTCATCGAAGAGATTATCATCGAGCCCGACGGTTCCACGGAAAGCGAATATTTTATTCAGGGAGATCCGTTGGAACTGGAAGATGAAAAAATCCGGGAGACATTGCTGGAAAGCGGATTATGGCCGGCTATAATCCGAAGGCCATTTGAGGTTATTGCAAAGCCGGAGGATCAACCGAAAGCCATATTTATTTCAGGCTTTGACAGCAGCCCGCTGGCGCCGGATTTAAACATTTTGCTAAAAGAAAAAACACAGGAATTTCAAACCGGGTTGAATGCTTTAAGTAAACTTACCCGTGGGAAAATCCATCTAAACCTTAACGCCCGGGCCAAAAATGATGAGGTTTTTACCAAAGCGAAAAACGTGCAGATCAATGAATTTTCAGGGCCTCATCCATCGGGAACCCCCGGAGTTCAAATTAACAAATTAGATCCAGTTAACAAAGATGAGGTTATCTGGCACATCCATGCCCAGAATGTGGTACTGATAGGGCGATTATTTCTAACAGGGCGGTATGATGCCACAAAAAGAATTGCCCTGACAGGATCAGAAGTTATTAATCCTCAATATTATGAAATTATTTCCGGCGCTTGCATAGAACCGCTGCTAACTAACAATGTCAGGAGTGACAATCTACGCTATATCAGTGGTAATCCCTTAACAGGAACAAAAATTTACCCCAAAGGGTATATAGGCTATTACGATCAGCAGATTACAGTTATCCCCGAGGGGGATTATTATGAGTTTATGGGTTGGGCAGCACCAGGTTTTAACAAATTCAGCATTTCCCGGACGTATTTTTCATGGTTATTTTCCAAAAAGAAATACCGTATTGACACCAATTTAAAAGGAGGGAGCCGTTCACTGGTTATGACCGGGAATTTTGAAAAAGTTTTTCCGATGGATATTTACCCCCTGCAACTTCTTAAATCCGTTATTATAGGCGACATAGAAGAGATGGAAAAACTGGGCATTTACGAAGTCGGTCCTGAAGATTTTGCCCTTTGCGAATTTATAGATCCCTCCAAAACGAATATCCAGAGCATTATCCGGCAGGGACTGGAAGAGGCTCGCAAAGAATTAATGTAGAAGCATCTGAAAGACAAGATAGTCAATAAAGTAATAATTAAACAAAAGCTGGTTAATGAAAGCCTTAAGGAAATTTATCGATAAAGTAAAGCCCAACTTTGAAAAAGGGGGTAAATTTGAAAAGTTGCACTCCACTTTTGAAGCTTTTGAAACACTGCTGTTTGTTCCCAATAAAGTAACGTCCTCGGGCGCTCACATCCGGGATTCTATTGACATGAAGCGCACCATGGCCACTGTCGTTCTTGCCATGATCCCTGCCTTGCTCTTTGGAATGTATAACGTGGGTTATCAGCACTTTAATGCGATCGGAGAAATTCCGGGATTCTGGGATATCGTAAGTTATGGATTTTTAAAAGTATTTCCTATTATTGTGGTTTCCTATGTTACCGGCTTAGCCATAGAATTTGGTTTTGCCCAGGCGCGGGGGCATGAAGTAAATGAAGGCTTTTTGGTTTCCGGAATGCTTATCCCCCTGGTTCTGCCTCCTACCATGCCCCTTTGGATGGTAGCGGTAGCTACTGCTTTTGCTGTTATTATCGGCAAAGAAGTCTTTGGAGGTACAGGCATGAACATTCTAAACCCGGCATTAGTGGCCCGTGCGTTCTTGTTTTTTGGTTATCCGGCTTATTTTTCAGGTGATAAAGTCTGGGTTGCAGGTCAACCCGATACTTTTTCAGGAGCTACCCCCCTGGCCAACGCATCTACCGGAGATATCGCAGCCATCCCTGATTTCTGGGATATGTTTTTTGGCTTTATCCCCGGTGCGATAGGCGAAACTTCCACGCTGGCCATAATTATCGGAGCACTCATTTTGCTATTCACCGGGGTAGGTAGTGCAAAAATTATGCTACCCGCTGTTTTAGGTGGATTTGTAATGGGGCTGTTGTTTAATTGGTGGGGGGCCAATGAATATATGATGATCCCGGCACAGCAGCAACTGGTCATGGGAGGTTTTGCTTTCGGCGTTGTTTATATGGCTACAGACCCGGTTACAGCAGCACAAACCAATAAAGGGAAATATATTTACGGTTTCCTGATCGGGTTCCTGGCTATACTGATCCGTGTGTTCAACCCGGCTTATCCCGAAGGGATTATGCTTGCCATTCTTTTTATGAATATTATGGCTCCGCTGATCGACCATTATATAATACAGGGAAATATCAAATACAGGATGAAACGGGCACAATTAAAATCAACATAACCAGCAAAAACAAGAAAAATGTCAGATTCATATATATTCCGTTTTGCCACGATCATGGTTATAATAGTTGCAGCCGTATTAACTACTGTGGCAACCTTGCTAAAACCACTGCAGGAAGACAATAAGCGGGCTGAAAAAATGCAGGCCATTCTCAGTGCGGCTAATATTCATGCAAGCCGGGACGAATCCATAAATATATACAAAGACCGTCTGCTGAAAGAATATGCAATCAACCTGGAAGGAGAAATAGTGAGCACGTATGAAGGGCAAAGCGGGGAATTAATCCGGGGGGCTGAGCGCCCTTTCGAGATCAACATGAAAGAACTAAAAAACAAGCTCAATAGATATGAAAAAGGCGAACTTGATCAGCCGCCCCCCCTTCCGCTGTTTATGATTGAAGGGAAACAAGGCGACTCCCTGTATGTGATCCCCGTTCGTGGGAAAGGCCTTTGGGGCCCTATCTGGGGAAATATCGCCCTGAAAAATGACCTGAATACGATAGAAGGAGCCAGTTTTGATCATGCCGGAGAAACACCGGGATTAGGAGCTGAAATCAATACCCGTGACTTTTCAGAACAATTCAAAGACACAGAAATATTTAATGAAAACGGTGATTTTGTTTCTGTTAAAGTAGTGAAAGGGAAAGTAGAAAACAGCTCCATCCCTGCAGAACATGGTGTGGATGCAATTTCCGGAGGAACCATTACCAGTAATGGCGTATCTGAAATGATCGAAAATGGCATTCGTTATTATTTACCATATATACAAAAACATAAATAGATATGGCTGAAGCAAAAGAAAAAGAACCCCTGTTTTCATCAAAAAACAAAAAGCTGCTATCCGAGCCGATGGTATTAAACAATCCCATTACGGTTCAGGTATTGGGAATTTGTTCTGCCCTGGCGATTACGGTAAAATTGGAGCCATCACTGGTAATGGCGATGAGTGTAATTGCCATTATGGGTGTAGCTAATGTTATCATTTCATTGATCCGCAAACTGATCCCCCCCAGGATCCGTATTATTGTTATGCTAACCGTGATCTCCTTCCTGGTGGTATTAGTGGATGAGGTTTTAGAAGCATTCCTTTATGATGTAAGTAAACAATTATCCATTTTTGTTGGCCTGATCATTACCAATTGTATTATCATGGGGCGTTTAGAAGCCTTTGCATCCAACAATAAGCCCTGGCCCTCCTTTTTGGATGGCATTGGAAATGCAGCCGGATATGCCTGGATACTGGTTGTCGTAGGGTTTTTCAGAGAATTGCTTGGCTCAGGAGAATTGTTCGGATATCCGGTAATAGAAAAAACAGGCCTCTATCAAATCGGATACGAAAACAACGGATTAATGATCCTTCCTCCGGCAGCACTTTTTATTATTGGGATCATAATTTGGATGCATCGTTCCAAAAACCCCGAATTAATTGACATAACATAAATCATTAACCGGCAAGAAAATCATTATGGAAAACTTATTTGACATATTCATTAAAGCGATCTTTATTGAGAACATGATCTTTGCCTATTTTTTGGGCATGTGTTCTTACCTTGCGGTATCCAAAACAGTAGAAACTTCTACAGGGCTGGGGCTGGCCGTGATTTTCGTATTGGGGATTACCGTTCCGGCTAACTATCTTATCAACGACTTCCTGCTGGCAGACGGAGCCCTTAGCTGGCTTGGGCCGGAATTTGCAAATATTGATCTGAGCTTTCTTTCTTTTATTATGTTTATCGCAGTAATTGCCTCCATGGTTCAGCTGGTGGAAATGGTTATTGAAAAGTTTTCTCCTTCCCTTTATGCCAACCTAGGTATTTTCCTGCCCCTGATCGCAGTGAACTGCGCTATCCTTGGAGGCTCTTTGTTTATGCAGGAGAGAAACTATAACAATATTACCGAAGCAACATTTTTCGGGCTTGGCTCGGGGGTGGGCTGGTTTCTGGCTATCATTGCCATTGCCGCTATCCGGGAAAAAATACGCTATTCAAATGTCCCGGCTCCTTTACGCGGCCTGGGAATAACGTATATTATCACCGGATTAATGGGTATCGCTTTTATGGCATTTATGGGTATTGAAGTGTAAAATAAAAAAATTAAACCAATGATATTGCTTGATGCATCTATAACCACCATCGTTCTTGCCGGCATTGTTGTCTTTCTGGCTGTGATCCTCTTGCTGGTAGCGATCCTTTTATTTGCTAAGAAGAGATTAACCCCGCAGGGAGAAGTCACCCTGACAATCAATAAAGAAAAAGAACTTACTGTAAAACCCGGAAATACACTGCTCTCAACCCTGGGAGAACATGAAATATATTTACCTTCAGCTTGTGGCGGACAAGGAACCTGTGGAGTCTGCCACTGCCAAATCCATGAAGGTGCCGGTGATATTCTGCCTACAGAAAAAGGGTTCTTTAGCCGGAAAGAACAACTAAACGACTGGCGCCTGAGCTGCCAGGTGAAAGTTAAAGAGGACCTGGATATTACCATCCCCAAAGAAATATTCGGAATCAAAAAATGGGAATGTGAAGTGATCTCTAATAAAAATGTGGCTACTTTTATTAAGGAGTTTATTGTTAAACTTCCGGAAGGTGAAGAAATGGACTTCAACCCAGGAGGATATGTACAGATCGATGTGCCAAAATATAAAATCGATTTTGGTAAAGAAATTGAAATAGAAGAAGAATACCGTGAAGATTGGGAAAAATCCGGCCTTTTCAACCTTAAAGCCAGAAACAGCGAAGAAATATTCCGGGCCTACTCCATGGCAAACCACCCCGCAGAAGGAAATATCATCAAGTTAAATGTCCGCATTGCCACCCCTCCCTGGGACCACAAAAAAAACCGCTTTATGAACGTGCCCCCCGGCATAGCTTCTTCTTATATTTTCGCGCTTAAACCCGGGGATAAAGTGAAATTGTCCGGCCCTTATGGCGATTTCTTTATAAAAGATACAGATAAAGAAATGGTCTATATCGGAGGAGGAGCCGGCATGGCCCCCCTTCGTTCACATATCTTCCATCTGTTTAAAACCCTTGGCACCAACCGAAAAGTTTCCTACTGGTATGGCGCACGATCAAAACGCGAAATGTTCTATGAAGATGAATTTGAAGAGATCGCTAAAAATAATGATAATTTCGACTTCAATGTGGCCCTCTCAGAACCCCTGGAAGAAGACAACTGGAAAGGATATACCGGATTCATCCATCAGGTAGTACATGATGAATACCTTAGCAAACATGAAGAACCCGAAGAAATCGAGTATTACCTCTGCGGACCACCGATCATGAATGAGTCGGTCTTAAAAATGTTAGATGACCTCGGTGTTCCGCAAGAGAATATCGACCTTGATGACTTCGGGGGATAATTTTATGGTATTAATAGAATATTTTCCCCGTATGAACTTTTTAAAAAACCGGCAAATAATAGCCCCCTGGCTGCAATTTTTTATCCTTCTCAGCTTAACCAGTGCATCCTTCACGGCGCATGCACAAAAAAAACCTCAATCGCTTCGCATTGATTATATGCATAGCGGAGATGCAGAAAATGAACACTTTCATATTTACAAACTGATAGCGGAACCGTATTTCAGCGGTCATCAAAACCACCTGATCTATCCGTTCAATTACGGTCATTATAAGATCGAAGTAAGAATTGTTAAAACCGGCAAGTTAGTCTACAGCTATCATTATAATACGCTTTTCAACGAATGGCAAACCACAAAAACCGCAAAAACAGAAGCACGAAGTTTTCAGGAGTCGGTAAAGATACCGTATCCGGAGCAAAACTCCCGGCTGATTTTTTTCGCCCGTGACTCATCGCTGGAATGGGAAAAACAACACAGCTATGTTATAGATCCGGATTCAGACTTTATCATCCATGAAAAAATTGCTGCCCTGAACTATAAAAAGATCCATGATTCAGGCCCCTACAAAGAAAAACTGGACCTTGTGATAATCCCGGACGGTTATACATTTGAGGAAATGGAGAAATTCCATCAAGATGCCCTGCGCTTTCGCGACTATCTGCTGAATTGTGATCCATTTAATGCACAGAAAGATAAAATAAATTTATGGAGAGTAGATCTCGCTTCCCCCCAATCGGGAACAGATAAACCGAAACAAGGAAAATTCAGGCAAACAGCACTTAACACAAGCTTTAATACCTTTGGCACTCAACGTTACCTTACTCCCTTTGATCATTTTAAAGTTCGGGAAATCGCCGCCTGCACTCCCTATGACTTGATATTCATTCTTGTGAATGATAAACTGTACGGAGGAGGTGGCATTTTTAACTTTTTCTCCATAGCCACAGCCCACAGCCCACAAGCAAATTTTTTGCTGATCCATGAATTTGGCCATCAGTTCGCCTTTCTGGCAGATGAATACTATAATACAGAAGTAGCAGTAACCAATTACCATAATCCAAACAAAGAACCTTTGGAACCTAACCTGACAACATTGACAGATTTCTCATCCAAATGGAAAGATCTGGTAGAACCCGAAACACCGATCCCCACTCCTGCTAAGAAAAAATACAAAAACACTGTTGGAGTGTTTGAAGGCGGAGGATATAAAGAAGAAGGGTTCTACAGACCATATATGAATTGCAGTATGAAATCCGCGCAATACAATAATTTTTGCCCGGTTTGTAAACAAGCTATTATCAAGATGTTTAAATATTATACGGGAGAACCGATCCGTCCTTAAACTGAGGATTACTAGCAAACAAATCAAATAACCTAATTTCTCTGACTGAATATTCTCTCTTCTCTGAAAATAAAACATAGATCCCCATGCGAGCGCCCATTGCGGTTGGTTTCGGGCATATATAGATTTGTTGATAATGGAATTTATCGTTTGCCCAATTGGCGGGATTGTTTTTAATGTATTTCGAAATCCGGTTATAGGATTGTTCGTTGCGGATGATGTGGTCGTAATAATTACGTTGCCACAATTTACCGTCGAACCGCCGCCAATTATTGTTTTTCACACCACGGATATATTCATTGGTGGTCATTGTTTTGAACCAATCCATTACATCGCCAATGGTTGCGCCATACCGTTTATTATGGATACCGTCTTTTGGATTGTCGTTTTCGGAATATGCTCCGTCATTGGGGCGCGGTTCGTCATTGGGGCGCGGTTCGTTATTGGGGCGCCGTTCGTTATTGGGGCGCCGTTCGTTATTGGGGCGTTGTTTGTTAT
>JAWOBQ010000105.1:0-11440 GCA_046484255.1 Bacteroidales bacterium
TGGAAACCCGCCGGGCTTACGATAGCCTTAAGCTCTTTACTAAAAAAAATCACACAAGTGAGATCATCAGGATCAATAATGTATTGATGTGATACATGGACAAGCCTGCTTTGATTCTGATGTTGTGAGTTACTGGAAGTCTACTTTGGTCAGGATTTTTTAATACCGTTTAGTCTTCAAGAAATGCATAAACCCATCGACTATATGGATCGTAAAACTCTACATCATTTTTATTAAACGTTTCTGGGTCCCAGTTTTCTCCAACCCATATCTTCATATCCTCGTAATCATCATTTTGAGGATTTGACAATACTTCCAGAACATTGTAGTATCCCGGTACGCCACCACAGTCTTCCGGAGGACAAGCCCGGGCGCCATCAATACAAATAGGATATCGAATTCCTTTCTCACGGTGAATATGTCCTTCAAGTTTGACATGATGCATCCACATATCACCATAATCATACAAGTATTTAGCTGTTATGCCTAAATCATTGAAGTATTCATAAACTGGAATTTCCCAGCCCGGATAAATTTCTTCAAGCTCATTCATCCCGTAAAAATCAGGTATGCCGATTTGCCTTTCTTTATGCTTACCCTTTCCACGTATCTCAAAATGATGCAGATGATGATCAGTCCAGCCCATAGCATCCTGGATAGCCACGTGCAAATCCCAAAAATTATAGTTTGCCGGAACTTGTATTCTTCTCCAAACTGTAGGTGATACTTCCAGCAATTCTACCTTAAATTGGAAAACCCGGTTCTTAAGAATGGCAAGATCCCCTGGCTTCTCATAATTCATCAAATAGCCTTCTTCTGTGAAGTTTTTATCAAATTTACCAGCCATATGTTCTCTATTTTTTATTATCTGTTTTCAATCATTATCCCTTTAATCCTTCATAGGTTGACAATAACACGCAAAGTTTCGTAACCGTGTATCGATTATCTTTCTGCGGGGAGTAACTGTAAACCGGGCTTTTCTATTCTATTTTTTAAAAAAAAATTTTATCCTTAAACTGACTCCTTAGTGTCTTTTCAAGCTTTATAAATTCTTTTTCTGACAAATTTCAGAACTCCTGACCCGTCGCAGAGTTTGATGTCGCAGTTTTGAAAAGCAGCTTAAGATTTGTACCGGGGAAAATAGTTTGGCAATCATTTAGTGTTTGACATATTTTTGTTATTGCCATATTATCCCTTGGGGTTGCCAGACTGTTCAATCTTACTGTTAGAGTGTTTGTTTGATAATCCGGAGACAAATCTGCTTTTGCAAATATAATACTCTTTACCAATGCTCTTATTTGATCAGAGCTTTTTTTGTAATGTGAAGCAAGTAAATTAGCTAAAGCTGTTTCTGCCCTGTAACAAATTATTTTAATGATATTTTGCAAGTGTTTGCTTTCCGTTTTTAGCTTGTTATATCTCACATTTTCAGGTAATTCACCTATACTTATTTTGTATGGATGCCGCTTCCTTTGAGATATAATTTCTTGTTCTTCAATCTCAAACAATTCGATTTCTTTTTTGACACATAATTGTTTCTCCATGTTCTTTCCTGTTTGCTCCAACCGACCATTAATATTCTCTGTCTTCAATGCATAAAGTTTTGCCTGACGCCTGGCCTTTTTTTCTCGTAACTTTTTTAATTTTTGAGTCAATTTGGTGTATTCCCGATTAACCACCATAAGCTTTTTATCTAACTGGTCTACACCATACTGCATTATCCTGTCTATGTCGTATTCCAGTCTCATATACCTAAAAAAATTTTCCTGAGTCCATCGGGAAAACATATACAAAGCGATCAAGGCAGTTGATAGTTTATAATTGGTAGTAATAACACTGGTCTGGTGACCTGATGGAGTTAGTTTACGCACTTCGCGCATTTTAACACCATTAAGCTCTACCTCTTTCTCACATAATTTCATTGTTGATTCCATTTCAGTATTTATCTGATAATCCGTAAATTCATTTTCAGGCCATTTGTCTTTTACATTTTTTCTATAAGTAATCACAGCTATTCGATGAGACTCCCACAGGTGTTTGAAAAATGCAGGACTGTAAGCCTCCCTGTCAAAAACCAGAGAAAATTTTGGCAAAAACTCATCCCTGGCAAGCTCTTCATGGTTAATTTTATCGTGGGTAAGCTCAAGTAAGCGAGGAGCCAGTTGGGTGGTTATAACCTCTTGAAGTTTTTCATTCACCTCTCCTGTAACATAAAAATATGGAAGGCCGTCAGCATTATTTACCCAAAACTCTGCCATTCCCGGCAAGCATAACTTTTGACGACTAATATGTTTCTTGCCCAGATTTGCTAAATAGCCATGATAAACCTGGACATGACCGTCAATATAATAAACATTGGTCTCTTCTTGATTTATCCAGTTTTCCGAGAGATATGCATTCCACTCATTTGCTTTTTGCTGGACGCTCAACTCTTTTATCACATTTCTCAAACAACGAGCTTCAGGCACTCTGTCCAGACCAACCAATTTTCCCATTTCGCCCGGACTGTAATGCTTCAACTTTTCAGCATTTTTAATTCGGCACAAGTACATAAACGCTACGGTTATAAGCACGCTATTGAAATCATAATAACCTGAAAACCGCTCCGAATAGTATTGCTTGTAACTTAACAAACCATTGGCCAAAAGAAAAGGTAATAAAAACAATACGCCTCCATATTCAAGACTTTCACATTTTTCAAAGAAAATATTCGCTTTGCTTCTTCCGGTGGCAGATAACACACGCGATCCCACTCGGGTTGCTCCTACTCCAATAATATCAGAGGCTAAAAAATCTGCAATATCACGTTCCCTGGGAGTAGAAAAATATTTCGTGGGGGTAGCAGCTACTTTTTTTTTTTAGCTTGCCTGACTTTAAATGATAACGTACTGCACTTTCACTAACACCTACTTTCTTTGCCGTTTTTAGTTGACTCTCTCCATTGTCTAATAACTCCTGAGCTTGTTTGATTTTCTCCGGGGTAAATTTATGACACTGCCCACGGGTTTCTTTTCTATTGAAAAAGTGAGCCATACCCTTTTCTTTTAAAGCTTTTGCGTATCGCTCAATATTTTTCCGGGGAACTCCTAAAGCCTCACTTAATTCTTTTATTTGGCAAAACTTATTGTTTACTAAGGTGGCCAAAACAAACCGATATCCATTTTTATCATCCTTCTCATGGCAATAAACAGGCATCCCATTTACAAAATAATGAATAAAATCATCTATTTGCCTAAAGCCAACTTGGTTATTGACCATTTTGGTCTCATCTGGAAAAATTGGTAAAATCCTTTGCATAATGTATTTTTGATGCAAAATTACGACATTTTTATTTTGCGACCCGAAAGGGATAACTTACTGACTTATAATAGTGGGGTCAGGAGTTCTGAAACTATCAGCTATTTGACCACCTTTTAGCTTTATGTTTAAAGATACAGTTCTTATATGCTTTTCAAAACTAATCATTTTATTTCTATTTCCAAATGATCCAAGGGAGAAAATGGAAAAACCTATTGCTCATTACTCTTGCTCAATACTGTCTTTCCTCTGTGGGTTACATATTACGACCAGCATGCAGCCGAATTGCAAATTCGGCTGATCGGGGGCTCGGTTCATGCACTAATATACAAAATATCAGCAACTTAAATACAATTTACTATGAATAATTATCAACAAAGTTATTAAGATTTTTAGGGTTTTTAGACAGTCTGACGGGATAAGCAAGGAACAACGGCTTGCATTTACCTGTGGAAACCAATTTGAACACCTGCATTGAATGGAGGCAGGTCGTGATAATTTGTATTTGCATCAGAATCAATATGTTCTGAAAGCCTGTAACGAACAAAAACCACATAACGGTTATAACCTCCCCGGATAAAGACTCCGTAATTAAAATCGTTCAGATAATCCGGATTATAAACAGACACTTTACGTTTCCGGTCCTTCCCGTATTCTTCTTTATAAAAATACCGGGAAGCATAATTCCATTCTCCGTATACACCCATATCGAAAAAGTTTCCGATATAATCCCCCCTTCGTTTATCTATATTAATCCTGTGATACAATCCTCCGCTGAGGGCAAACAGATTCACTTTTTCTTTATCATATTGCATAGTATCCGGAAAGCTACGGTTCTCATCATCTTTATCGAGGCAAAAGTTATAACTATTCAGGCCAAGTTCATACCCCAGGCTGTAATATTTTCCCAGCTTAAGCTTATAACGCATCCCCAGCTCAAAGTAATGGCTTAATAAGGGATCTGTATTAATTACTCCATCGTTTGTAATACCAAACATCATCCCCCAGCCGCTATACATATGATGATAATGGGTCCGGTTAGGTCCTCTCCGGGAAGTATCTTCATAAAAATCCACTTTTTCTTCCAGCAATACACTTTGTGCATTGGTAAGTCCCGCCAGGGACAAAAACAACAGGGACAAGAATAATCTATGCATATCAATCAAATTCAAATGTGTCTGTATAGCCCACATAATGGACATTTATTTTACATCCTTCCGGCACTTCCGTACGGTCGATATTAAGCACTTCGGTATCATGCACCGACACCACATAATATTTATACAATACGCCGGAAGGTTCTTCAAAGTTGTAAAAAAGCAAGAAACGTGTGCTGTGTTCTTGATTTTCAAAGACCTCTTCCCTGACATTCACCAACACCCTGTCCTCTTTTTCAACGAACTTAAAAGTTTTTTCGGGCTCCTGATACTCTCTGACAAAATGATCAGCCTGAGGCACTCCAAACCCGTGCGCATAATCAAAGTACGGATACAGGCGTCCGGATTTTTCAATTTCCCGGAAAAGCTCCATGGCTTTCAACTCAGGTTTGGCTTGCAGAGCACATGCGGCAAACCCTGTCACCAGGGGGGCGGCAAATGATGTTCCAAAACTATGGCTCAATTCGTTTTTCCCGGCGACGATCACCTTTCCGAAAGCTGAAACGTTAGGTTTCATGCGCATATCAGCAGTAGGCCCAAAAGAGCTAAAGCGGATCCTATACCCTGTATTGGGGTCTATTCCTCCAACGGCAAGCACGCTGTCGGCATCAGCCGGTGTTCCGATCACTTTCCAGAAATCATCGTTGCCATTGTTTCCGGCAGCATTGATTACCAGCATCCCTTTCGCCGCTGCCATATTTGCCGCTTTAGCGACCAGGCTGTGCGTACCATCCATTTGCTCCGGAAAATACCGGTGATAGATATAACCCAGCGAAGAATTTATAATCTGTGCTCCATGCTTATCCGCCCACTCCATAGCAGCCATCCAGTTTTCTTCTTCTGAAAAAGGCTCCCGTCTGATCTCCGTACGCGCCAATAAAAATTCAGCCTGCGGTGCCATCCCCAGATCCCGGCTCCCGATCTTTCCGGCTATATTTGACAAAACCATCGTACCATGCCGCATCCCATGGTATACGTCTATCCTGTCTTTCGCAAAATCATAGGTCTTTAAGATCCTGTTATTCTCCCGAATATGCTCAAATACCGGAATTTCATCCACTCCCGGAAAACCTCCATCAAAGACCGCTACCCGCACTCCCTCCCCATCTATGCCATGCTCCTGAAACACACTCATCCCCAACTCCTCTGTCTGCTCCTCAAGCATCAATCCATCCCGGAAAGCCAGCGTGGTATCATAATCCGCTATGCCGGCATACTGCATTTGTCTTTCAGAAAAAGCCTGCACAGCCTGGACATACGGCAATTCACCTATAGCCCGGATCTGCTCATCACCGGCATAGGTTGCAACAGCATTAAACCACCGGCTATGATGAGAAAGTGAATCCGCCAAAACCTCAACCCCACGGAGGTATTCTGCTTTTACCGGAAAGTCGGTAATGTCATAAAGACTAACCCCATGGGCAATCCGCCGGTCAATGGCCTTTTGATCAAAATATTCATAAGGATCAAAACTGACCCCCTCCTTGTCTGTAAAAAACACCCAATACTTATCCTGGGCTTTCAGCATGCTCAGCAAGATCATTAAAAACATGCCTGTTATTATCGCTTTTTTCATATAGCTGAATTTTTATTAAACCAATAGCTTAGTCCGTTTAGCACAAGGAAAATACAAGTTTCCTCTCCCCCTTGTAAATTTTCACAAAAATATAACGAATTATCATATAAACAAATTACATTACACTGATCTCTCATTAATAGCCATACTTCCGGAATTTTATAATATAGAAGACAAGCACACCACAAGGCATATGGTCCATAAATGTTTGTTCATAAAGGCAGTGTTTCGTTCATAATGTTCGAGTTCAAGCTTTACCCCATACCTAAAGGGAAGCTGATTTTCAGCGGCTTCAGCCTTTAGGGTTCGGGGTAAAAAGCCGGTGAAAATCAAATGTGACCTTTTTAGACCGGACTCAATTAATGTTGTGAAAAAAATTTTAAACCACAGTATACTAACGTATATGAGGATTTAAAATTTGAGCAACAACACAGATATCGGACATTATGGACAAACACTAAATAGAGTCTGTCTATAAAGTGGACAAGCTGTCTTAGTGATCATGTCTCTGTTCAGAAGGTTCCATTTACAAGGCTTGCGCAGCCCGAAAATGCGCAGTTTACTCAGGTAAATGAGCAATTTTCGGGCAAGCGTAACGCAGTAAATGGGACTTTATGGACAGAGACTAAATAATCACTATTTTTGCAGCATCATGTTAACCCCTGTTAAAAAAATTTTTATTCCGCTGCTTAACTTAATCGGAAAGCAGATAGAGCAAAAACATTTCCCCAAGCCTCCGGTATTGATCGGCGGCTGTGGGAGGTCAGGCACTACATTGCTGCTATCGATATTATCCGCACATCCTTCTGTTTTTGCTTTTCCTGATGAGTTAAGCATTTACAATCATTGGAAAACAAATAAAAAAGGAGAAAAAGTACCCCTTCGAAAAGACAGGAAGTATCGTTACCTTCTCACACACCGGATCCCGGGACAGGCTGTTCGCTGGTGTGAAAAGACTCCTTATAATGTAAGATATATAGAGGATATTCTTGCGCATTTTAAAGGGAATGTCAGATTTATCCATATCATTCGTGATGGCAGGGATGTATGCCTTTCAAAACATCCTGATAAGCCCGGAACGTATTGGGTAGAGCCGGAACGGTGGATCAACGATGTAAAACAAGGGCTTAGGTTTTATGATCATCCGAAAGTTTTCACAATATATTATGAACATTTGGTTTTTCATTATAAAAAATATATAAAAGAATTATTAAACTTTCTTGAGGAGCCGTATACAAGCCAGATAAATGAATGGATATCCAATACAGATGTCAAAACCAACAAAGCCTGGTATGGTTCCGTGAAGAACCTTCACAGCCAGTCGGTCGGAAAATGGAAAAAAGCAGAAAACCGGGAAAGGGTAGAACAGCTTATGGCAATACCGGAATTCAGATCCTTATTGCAAACCCTAAATTATGTATAGCTCTGGGGAGCCAACAACACATACTAAGCATTCCCACATCTGACAACAAAAAATGAAAGCAGGAAGATTCATATTTCACCAATACAGCAAGCTGATGCACTTTTATTACCATCAGCTAAGAGCCTCCTCCTATTTAAAGCAACATGATTCATCCTTTCGGGAAATAAAGGCCTTTACACTATTTATAGGATACCCCCGCAGCGGGCACACCTTATTGGGCTCCATGTTAAATGCCCATCCGGACATGCTTATAGCCCATGAATATCATGCCCTGAAAAAAATGGACCACCACAGCAGCCGGGAAGCCTTGTTTGCTCATCTCATAGCACAGGATCACTGGTTTTCATCCCGCGGCAATAAATGGACAGGCTACTGCTATCGTATCCCGACCGGCTGGCAGAATAGCTACCGGAGGTTACGAATAATCGGAGATAAACGGGGCGGAGCTTCCAGCAGGATATTATTCCATGAGCCGGAACGCCTGGACCGATTACAAAGTATGGTAGAGCTTCCGCTAAAAATTATCATTGTACATCGTAATCCGTTTGACAATATTGCGACCCGCGCCCGGGGAGGAAATTATTATCAAAAAAAACCGGATACCCGCAGGGTAGATGAAGAGATCCTTAAGTATTTCCGGGATGCTCAGGTTATCGACAATGTCAAACATTCCACAGATCATGAATTTATTGAACTCACACATGAAGATTTCATCAAAGATCCGGCAAAACATATCACAGAGATTTGCAATTTTTTGGGTATTCCGCCGCTAGAAGATTATGTAACCACTTGTGCAAAAGCAATCCGGCCGGCAAATACCCTCAGCAGGAACAAAATTTCCTGGACTGAGTCACAGATTGATCAAATAAAGAAGAAAAGTAGCCGTTACGATTTCCTGAAAGATTATACCTTTGAACAGTAATTTTCTATCATGAGTCCGTTTAAACGAATTATAAGTTATTTAAGCCCCTATTGGAAAGAAGCCGGCTGGAGTGTGTTTTTCACTTTACTGGGGACTATTTTTTCCTTGTTTTCATTTACGATGATCATTCCTTTTTTGGGCATTCTCTTTGAACAGCAAGAGATCATAAGTTCTCCCGTTGATTTTGAACTCACAGCCTCTTCCATACAACATAACTTCAATTATTATGTGAGCAAGCTTATTGTGGAAAATGGCGCTGCCCAGGCACTTTTGGCAATCAGCCTATTCGTAATAGGGCTAATGTTTCTTAAAGCACTTTTCAACTATTTAGCTAAATATATTATTGCTCCCTTACGTAACGGAATTGTCAGAGATGTACGTAATTTACTGTTTGACAAAACGATGTTATTATCTTTATCGTATTATTCAGAAGAACGGAAAGGGGACTTGATGTCACGGATGACGGCGGATGTACAGGAAATAGAAATGACCATGATCCGTTCCCTGGACAAGGCCGTTAAGTCTCCGATTACGATCGTTGTTTATATTACTTCCCTGTTTATAATGAGCACGCAACTTACCTTATTTGCCCTAGTTTTCCTTCCTGTAACCGGGGGTATTATCGGCTGGGTGGGAAAAACCCTGCGCAAGAAGTCTGCACTGGGGCAAAGCAAACTGGGCACGATCCTTTCCTATATCGAAGAGTCACTCTATGGCTTACGAATAATCAAAGCATTTAATGCTGAAAAGCGTGTAAAACAACGTTTTTATAATGAAAACCAACGTTATACATCTCTGATGAATAAGATATGGCGGCGCAAGGATATGGCCGGCCCATTAACAGAATTCCTGTCCGCCATCATTATAGTAACGATTATGTGGTACGGAGGTTCTCTGATCTTAACCGAAAGCAGCACGCTCAGTCCCCAGGCTTTTATCGCTTATATAGCGATCTTCAGCCAGGTTATTCCACCGGCAAAAAACCTATCCTCAGTATACTATAACATTCAAAAAGGCATGGCTTCCTTCGACAGGGTAGAATCCGTGCTGAATGCCGAAGTTACTATACAAGATAAACCACAGGCAGAACCCCTTAAATCCTTTACAAAAGAGATCCGGTATGATCATGTTTGGTTCAGCTACAAGCATGACTATGTGCTGAAGGACATCAACATAAGCATTCCCAAAGGGCAAACCATAGCTCTTGTAGGACAATCCGGGGCCGGTAAATCCACTTTTGCCGACCTGCTCCCCCGCTTCTATGATACCGTAAAAGGTGATATTACGATAGATGACAGGTCCATAAAAGATGTACAGGTAAAAGACTTAAGAAACCTTATGGGTATCGTCTCCCAGGAAGCGATTTTATTCAATGACAGCATTTATAACAATATCGCCTTTGGCGTAGATAAAACCACAGCGGAAGAAGTAGAATCGGCTGCCAAAATTGCCAATGCGCATGAATTTATTATTCAAACCGAAAAGGGATACGAAACCAACATTGGTGACCGGGGTTCAAAACTCAGCGGAGGCCAACGCCAACGGCTCAGCATAGCCCGCGCGATATTAAACAACCCCCCTGTATTGATCATGGATGAAGCCACTTCATCCCTGGATACGGAATCGGAAAAACTTGTACAGGAAGCGCTTAACCACCTGATGAAAAACAGAACTTCCATCGTAATCGCACATCGCTTATCTACAGTTCGACAAGCGGATATCATATATGTCTTTCACGAGGGACGGATAATAGAATCCGGAAAGCATGACGAGCTGTTGAAAAAACAGGGTGCTTTTAAAGTGCTATATGATCAACAATTTGCTAACTAATAAGCTGTGAAGGTATTAATTGTCAATAGAAAATCCACTATCCCCGTATTTCACTACGGGGGAACCCAACGGGACATTTACGCCCAGGGTAAAGAACTGGCAGCCATGAACCATAAGGTGGCTTTCCTGGTAAAAAAAGGCTCCAGCTGCCCCTTTGGTGAGATCATTCCCTATAATCCCCAAAAAATGCTCAATGAACAAATCCCGGAAGATGTTGATATTGTTCATTTTCATGACAAACCTGATGCGCCCGTGAATAAACCTTATATGGTAACCGTTCATGGGAATGGAAAACCCGGGGAAGAATTTGAAATAAACACGGTTTTTGTCAGCCGTAACCATGCCGAACGCCATGGATCCAAAAGGTTCGTCTATAACGGCCTGGACTTTGATATCCTGGGAAAACCAAATTTGAACCATCCCCGGAAACACCTGCTGTTTCTGGCCAAAGCTTCCCGGAAAATCAAAAACCTGAAAGGATGCCTGGAAATTAGCCGGCGGGCAGGTAAAAAACTCGCCGTAGTAGGAGGCCGGAAGTTTTCCCTGAATCCACGGGTTCAATATTATGGAATGATCGGGGGGGATAAGAAAAACCAGATCATTCAAAATTCCGAAGCCCTGCTGTTTCCAGTACTCTGGCACGAACCCTTAGGATTGGCAATCCTGGAAAGCCTGTACTTCGGATGCCCGGTTTACGGAACACCATTCGGCTCCCTGCCCGAACTTATTTCCGGGGAACGCGGATTTCTCTCCAATAGCAAAACCGAACTGGTAAATGCCCTCAAACAAGGCAAAGAATTTGACCCCCAAAAATGCCATCAGTTTATTGCCGATAATTTTTCATCACGAAAAATGACGGAAGACTACCTGAAATGTTTTGACCAAGTGCTTAATGGAAAAACACTGAACCCGCAAAAACCCAAAAGCATTATCAGTAAAAAAGAACCCATTTTTAAAATGGAAGAATGATCTGTTATTCATTTTCCAGATCAATCATAAATTGCCGGATATAAGTGGGTTAGCCCCTAATCAATCGGCCAATTATCATTTAAGATTCAAATATAATCATTTTTTTATACTATTGCATCAGCAAGGGACGACCGACGGTGACCTTTTGACCGATGCTTGTTTTAGTGAATCGGGCCCATTTGCTTTTAAAAGTAAATCTCGCGGACTCCGAGGCGTAGAGGGCCGCGACGGGCTCCTCGCGTTCCATCGCCTCGTCGAGCGAGGCG
>JAWOBQ010000210.1:0-2885 GCA_046484255.1 Bacteroidales bacterium
AATGATTTTGCCCAAAAACAGGAATTGTCAATAGTGTTATTAATACTGTAATTAATTTTCTCATATCTTTTGTTTTAATTGGTCATAACTAGTTCATATAAACAGCTTTTGTCCTTATATCCACCCATATCCGCTGTATATATGCAGCTTTGTTCTTTTTATCCGCTTTAAATCCCACAACATCTGTAGCATCGTACTTTGGTTTTGGTTCTCCCCAAATGTATAAAATTCTGTTTAAACATTGGTTATAGCATAAAGAAAAGAGGCTGCTTTACAAGAAAAAATTAACCGCTTTGATCACAAGAAAAAATAGGTTTGCTATTCAGTGCAAAGAAAAGTTTTTGATCTTTGCGTTCTTTGCTGAACTTTGCGCTCCTTGCGGTTAAAAGTGCTTTTAAGACAGCCTCTTGCGCCCGCTTGTATTTATCCCTATGATTTCACATAATCAATGGTTTTGAGGACGTTTTTGATGTATTTGCCGGGGCAGGTGATCCTGGTTTTTTTGATGCTGCTTACGCTCACATCTTCTTCCAGCTCATAGTAGCTGCCGGAAATGGAGAGCCGGAAATAGCCGAAATCGCCAATCATGAGCATGTTGCCCTGTTTTATAATACTATCACAATTGTGAGCTTGACCAAACGGGATTATTCATACATGCTGGATTTGTACAAGCAAATTTCCCCACTCCCGATAATAATCGGGATTAACGAACCGTCCCGCCTAAGGCGGGATGATCCTTCTTCATTTTGTTTTGGCAGATAAATGTGAGAGACGCACATTTGATTTTTAAGGCTTTCGCCTGTGGTATATTTATATTCCCTGCTAAAATCCTTGGTGAATTGAAATATTTCAAGTAAAAGATCCTAGCAGGCTTTATATACAGGCAAATCATAATGTAATCCCATTTTGTAAAAAATTTTCGACCCCGCTTCGCGGGGTAATAAAAAAATAGTCAAATAGTCAAAGCGTCCTAATCCCGGAGGCAACGGACACTGAATCCATAATGCTTATTGCTGAAGTCCACGCCCACGTTGCCGTCGGTCCAACCCTGCGCGCGGAACCAGGCGAAGCTTGACGAGGCCTCCGTAGAAGACCACCAGTACCCGAGGCTCCCAATGAAGCCGAACCAACCAACGTAGTAACGGTAGCCGCCCGGAAGACATGAAAATCCGTAATCATCTGTTCCATAATGTGTTCCGTGTTCATGCCAACGAGGATGCTCATTTGTGTTGCAACAGCCGCTGAGCGGTGAATTCACCTGCCTGCAGGATTTTAGCTCATTACCATGTGGAGAATCGATTCCACCTATATAATCTGTTAAATCAGTCCATTCATCATGGGTTGGCATATGCCAGCCCGTGGGGCAAAGGCCGTTGGGATCCACTGTCGTCAACCAGTTATACAATGCGCCATATTTGTCTTTCCATGAGATGTCGTTTTCATACCATACATAAGCACCGGTAGTATGAGTGCGCCAGGCATGGTAGCCCATGACATTTGGAATGGCAGTACCGTTGCGATAGGTTGTGGTTTTCAGGTTTTCTTTCATCCAGCATTGATTACCTATCTGCACAGTATTATATACATTGCCATCAATATCGGTAACAGTTGGGGCACCGGGGCAGGGATCTCCGGTATAATGAAAGTAATAGATCTGATCACCTGTTGGAGAACTCGTAATAACTCGTTCACCTTGATCAGTAAATGAAGTAAATTTAAGCATGTCACCCAGGTTAAATACAAAATTGTTCGTAGCGTTTCCCGATTTGTAACTCCCATCTCCGGGTTTTTGCTGCCCGTTGTATTCCAGTTTGCAATATCCTGAAGCATTCGCATCGCTTGGAGAATTGAACATTTTTATCGTTCGGGTTTGATTATCTGCACGGGCAGTGAGAAAATAGAGACTTTCGCTGCCAGGGTAAAAGGTGAAGGAATGGTTGCCCCATTCCAGGTGAAATTTTTTATTGACCATCTTCCTACCGACTACATCGCTAATGGTGATCAGAATGTCATTTCTTTCAGGCAACCAGAGGATCACTGTTGTTTTTCCTTTCATTGGATTGGGGTAGTTTTGGGAAAGGGAAAAAGAATTGTCATCGAAGGTGATGTTTTCATTCATGCCGGTGATGAAATCAAGCACCAAAACGGTATCAGGTGCATACAGCGTTGTATCTCCGCCCTGGGTCAGGTTTTCGATAAGGATACTGTTTAACGGCACATGCTGGCCGTTGTTGTCGGCAGTAAAGGTCAAAGTCATTGTTGGTTTCTGGGCATAAGCGCCCATGATCATTGCGATCATTAAAACTGTAAGTAAAATTCTTGTTTTCATAATACATTAAATTAAATGGTTAGAATTCTATAATCATTTTATAACATTTTATTTGATGTATGTTTTTCTTTATTGGGTAACTAGTTCATATAAACACCTTTTGTCCTTATATCCACCCATATCCGCTGTATATCCGAAGCTTTTGTTCTTTTTATCCGGTTTAAATCCCAAAAGTTCTCTTTCATCGTAATTTGGTTTTGGTTCGCCCCAAATGTATAAAAAATTTTCACCCAAGCCCAAAAAAATACCCGGTCCTGCCGGCAGGCGAAACCGGGCATCATCAGATCCGGGCCATGATCAGCCGATGACCTCTTTCTTGTTTCTCAAAAAAGGCCAAGGATCCTCAGCAACCAGCCTTTACCAGCCCCCAAAATCCTCTTTACCCCCAGCCAAAAGGTATGCTTTGCCGGGTCTTCGATGAAGGAACTGATTAGCAAAGATCAAATCGCTGATCCCGAAAAACCTGGCTCCCTGGACATCCTCAAAGTCAATCCCCTGATCTGTTATTCAGGTGCCAGGGAATACCGGACGCTGGGGGAAAAGCTTATGGGGTTGG
>JAWOBQ010000247.1:0-3466 GCA_046484255.1 Bacteroidales bacterium
CAGGGCCATTTCTGTTCGCAGATATCTTGAGCAAAAGAATATTAAGAGCTCTCGCTTAGAAACCAAAGGATTTGGGAAAAGAAGGCCTGTGGTGTCCAACAGCACAGGCCTTCTTTTCCCAAATCCTTTGGTTTCTAAGCGAGAGCTCTTAATATTCTTTTGCTCAAGATATCTGCGAACGGAAATAGCCCTGCGCCGGGATAGTTTTTGATTATATCGATGCGATCCCACTGAATCTGTGTGTCCCCGGATCTCAATACGGATATTTTCATGACGTCGTAAAAAGCCATAAAGTTTTTCCAGAGCCTCTTTAGATCCCGGTTTCAAAAAGGCCTTATCAAACTCAAAGTATATATTTTCCAGTTCAAAGGTAAATCCCGGTTCCAGCGAGTCTGCTTCCGTAACAAGATTCTCCGGGCTTGCCTTCTCCTCATCCGTTTGTTTAGTTTCCACCGGCTTTTCCGGGGGAGATGAAACCATCTCCACACGTACATCGTCAAAATAATAATATGCTGAGCCTAACTGCCCTTCTGGATTGACCCGGCTGGGTTCTATATATTTATTGGGAATAAAACTGCCTAAAATTATAAAATTCTCGCCTCCGCGGGCGCTTATGGTATCACGGATTTCATGCCATTGCTGCTTATCGTTCATTAATCTTCCTTTTTCAGATTCCACATCAGGGGATGGGTAATTACTGCTTATCACCCGGTGGCAATTTATCATATGGGTCTCTACCGAATAGATCATCCCATACGTATTGGCTTGCACAGGTTCACGGCTGAGAAAGGCTCCAATTTGATCAATCGCATACTGCGACTCTTTGGCATGAACCACCTTAAAGCTAACGGAATACGTAGCTTCCGGGAGCAATGGCTCACTAAGCTTTCCCAAAACGTATTCCTTATAAACTTTAAAGTCGTGATCTACCACAAACAAATGCATCCCCACATATGCCTCTCCGGCGGCTGCATGCTGAAATCCGAATTTGTTGTCAGGAACCCGGCTGCTGCTATGCCCACAGGGATGAAAATAATCCGGCGAGCCATCCGTAGGTTGTGTCCAGGCGCTTACCTCAGACATACGCTCATGCCTGACCTTTCCGGGGCAACGCTCATGAGCATCAAAGTTTCCGTTAACCACCAGATTCTGCCCGGAAAAAACCACCGGTACACCAAAAATTACAGTGATCAGTATACTATATATCCGCCCCGTCATAATACTAAATTGATAATGCTATGCCTATAGCCATGTTATGGAAAACCAGGGCATTAAAGATACAACAAATGGATCACACCACTACTGCTTCATCTCTTTATTTGGCTGTTCAAGCCCATACCCTGATGTTTTGTCTTCTCGTTTCAGCAGGAAGGCAAATATCAGACCAAAGAAACCCAAAGTTGCGAAAACCAACATAGGATTCATATAATCCAACGGCTTAACAATTTCTGCCTCATGCTCCCCGGAACTTATCCCAAAATAGTCCGGATGTGCATACTTGAGCCTTCCATAAGCCAGTAGAATGTCAAATTCTCCTTGTTCATCCACATGAAACCTGATCTGCTCTTCCCAGACCTTCCGGTCATTCTCAGGATCATAAATTGTTAAATACCCTTCATGCTGTTCTCCGAAAAATGCTTCATGCCGGTTGCTCAACTCAGAAATAAAATGAAGATTTTCATTATAACTCAATTCACCGTCATATACTTCCATGGTATCTTCATCAATAAAGAGCAGCACTTCAGCCATATATGGTATTGTGTCTACAATTTGCGTAAAATCAACCCTCTCCAACACATCTCCTTTTCCTATCTCAATCGTATAGGCTCCGTTTTCATTAGTTTTGACAGTATGAGATTCTTTCCAGATAATTTCCCCGCTCAGGCTATCTTCAAAAACCACTGCCGAGAGGTTGATCTCTTTATTCTTTATAGGCTCCTGTTTGCGGTTCATATAATTACCTTTATAGTTCATGCTTTGTTCCTGCACCTTTTCAAATTCTTCGGCTTCTATTGACGTGCGGTAATATGGATTAGAGGCATCCACCACAGTGCCAATGATCATGGGGAATGCCCAGAGGCCCACATTTTGTATGGTAAACATAAACCCGTAGGCCGTACCCAGTTTGCTTTCTTTTACAATTTTCGCTACGGCAGGCCACATCGCGGCAGGCACCAAAGAAAAGGCTATGCCCAGCAATACGATCGGAATACGCGGTTCTACATACGTTAAGGCAAACATAAGGTGTGCAATGATCAAAAGACCCGAGCCCAGGTACATCAGCGTTGCACTTTTCCCTTTGTTATCGGCGATCCAGCCAAACAAAGGCGTTAGCAATATCGTTCCATACATCAAATAGGATGTGACATCTCCCGCCATTTGCCTGGCCATGGAAAACTTATTCATCAGCAGATCGGGAGCAAACTTGATAAACGGAAATACCGCCGAGTAGAATGTAACACAAAGCAATGTAATAAAAATAACGGAACGGTTGGTGACCAGATCAATCAGATCGCGGAAATGAAATTCATCCTCGGGATCTTTAATCTTAATATCCGCTTGTTTATCCAGTTTACGGTCTACAAACATATAAATGATAAATGCTAACAACCCGATCCACAGCAACAAGACCCCAAACCATACGGCGGTTGTCCACTCGGGATGAACCAACCTTGGAGATAATGTCAGGGCCAGGGCTGCGCCCAGTCTCCCTATACCTAAATTAAGCCCCAGTGCAAGCGCTAGTTCTTTCCCTTTAAACCATTTCACAACAACTTTGGATAAGACTACAATACTGGTTTCCGCACCAAGACCAAAAATAAAGAAGCCCAGGTACATCATCTTTAACGCCGGAGAATACGAGGTTAAAAAAGAATCCATCAATGAATAACCAAAACCTCCGCTTAGAAACATATCCGATGCTCCATATGCCGTAACAGCTCCGCCAATTCCCATAAGCAATACAAATGTAAAGCCGGTGATCCTGATCCCGATACGGTCAAGGATAATCCCACCTATGACCGCCATCGCAAGAAAAACATTAGGCACTGAATAGGCCGAAATAAATAAACCGTAATCGGCCGTGGTAAATCCCAGATTTAACCTTATCAAATCAGCCAAAGGAGCTAATGCATCATAAAAATAATAATTGGTTGCCATGGTAAAGCTTACTAAAAGCAATACACTCCAACGGGCTACCTTTGAATCGTTGAGCTTTTTCTTTACCTTTTCTGTCATATCATTTTATTTATTTTGGTGCTTCCTTCATCGCAAACATAAAGAGAGGCAAATATATAAAATTATTGTTTGCGCTTTTTATCACCCCGGATAAAATGTCAATAGCAAACAGTTCTACATTTTTGGTGTTATATTTGTACGCTCTTTATATGATTCTTCTTATATCAAACACCCATGCCGAGGCGTTCGGAACATAAGGGGATGATAAAATGGGAGCTGGCGAACTGAG
>JAWOBQ010000265.1:0-2807 GCA_046484255.1 Bacteroidales bacterium
GATCATGTGTTGGGGCGTAAATCGTATCTCTCCGGTATTATAATTGATCACATAATCACGGCTTTCTCCGCGCTGAAGCTGCTTCCCGTCCAAAAATACAGTTTCCGAACCGGCAATGATGATAATAAAGCGCTCGTTGTTGTTCCCTTCCAGCTTATAGGGCCCCTGGTTCCCTTCGATGCCTTCGAGCCTGCTGCGTGCATATTTTGCTTTTGATAAGGCCAGGGCAGAAGAGGCCTGCATTTTTCTGTCCTTCTTACGGCTTAGAGAAAATCCTGTTTCCGCTTTTATCCCTTGTACTTTTTGCCCATAACGTAAAAACCCATCGCCGGAACGCCGAACTTCAAAATCGCCGGCGGTGAGTGTGTTCTCTCTCTGCCGGATCTCAATGAAAACTTTGTCGAATTCCTGGATTTGACGGGTGTTCCCTTCTGGCTGAACCGGGATTTTGTTGTCGGTAATGGCAGCACGGATACGTAGATCGTTGGTTAAATCCCCGTTTAGCTGTAGGTCAAGGTTGGAGGTTAAAGCAAGATCCTGCTGGTTGCCCACTGTAAATCCCCGGGTGATTGCTCCCGATTTGTCCATCTCTCCAAAATCAAAAAAATCTTCTTGCTCCCTGTAGCGGGTGGGGTCATCAACTTCTTCAATAAGGAGCTCGTCTTTTTCCCTTTGATACAATGATGGCCAGTTTTTATTAAATGGATAACTAAGTACCCGGTAATCTAGCTTTATGCGTATGGTATCACTGTCCTGGAAAAAGGAACCGGTATCGGTTACAATAAACAGACCCTTAAGGGTATCCACTTTATAGCTATGCGGTTCTGCCGGGGGATCATGTAATGTTAAGCTCTCCGGGATGATTGTCAGGCTGTCAATACGGGTGGTATCGGAAGTGATTGCCAGGGTTTTTTCCCTTTTACCGGAAAGTTGCTGGGCAGGGCTGTGACGAACACCCCAAAGTGTGAGCATTAGGAGAAGGATAATATGTAGGGCAGCAAATCTTGGCATGGTATCAAAAGTGCATAAAGTTAATAACTCTTATCAAGGCATCCTTATGCTTTAGGCTTTTTCTTTGTTGTTTTTGGTTTTGCAAAATGTTTTTCCCTATTATTGCAAAAGAAAAGGTTAATTGGTGTTTGTCCATAATGTCCGGTCTTTTCGTCATACTCGTATTTAAAACAGCCATTTACAAAAGTAAACTCTTTGATATTAAATTCTTCACAAGCTCCGGTAAAAACAGGGCAAACTCCGGTAATACAGGGCAACCCCCCGGTAAAAGCGGGATAAATATAGAACCTGAACCTTCTGAACAGCGACATGATCACTAAGACACCTTGTCCACTTTATAGACAGGCTCTAAGTAGAGCCATAGTAATATAATAAAAGGTATGCTGGCGTTTTTCAACATATTTAAAATAATTAGTTTTTTTTAAACTGATCGTTAATATATTTGCAAGTTCTTAAAAAATGTAGATATTTGTAGCTATAATTTGGAAAATTCAAGCATGGTCCCGGTCATAATTATCACTAAAGAAAAATAAATAACAAGTTGATTTCAAATGATATTAAAGTGTTAACGGAGCGTTATTTTTTTTGATTTTAAGGGCCAAATTAGAAAATTAAAACGATTAAGGCATATGAAAAGATTTTTTTTCACTCTTGCAGGGATATGTATAGCAGGTTTTCTGGGCGCCCAGACGGTTAGCTTTCATGAAAACTTTGAGGCTCCTTCAGGAGCGGATAGTGTAAGCCATTATTCGTCATCGTCCAGCAACACATGGGGAATTTCCAGCACTCTTTCAGCCGGCGGCACACAGTCGGATTCGGCGATCTGTTCCCCTAATGATACCTTAACATTAACTACGGATCCCTTTACTACTACGGGCAATTCGTTTGTGATCCTGGAGTTTGATCATATTTGCAAGATTGAGATCATGGACAAAGCTATCGTGGAAGTATCTACCGATGGAGGATCGAGCTGGACAAAATTGGATTCCACTCATTATAAGGGGAATTCCACCAATTTCGGTCCGAATGGAAATCTTTTCAATGCCGCATCCTATGGGAGCACGTGGAACAGCGGTCAGGTTGTCAGTCCGGATAACAGTTGGTGGAAGCATGAGACTTTTGATATTTCATTGCTAGCCGGTGACCAGTCCAGTGTTCAGGTTCGCTTCAGCTTGATCGATGATAACGGGATGACGATGTTTGAGAACGAGGGTTGGTTTTTGGATAACATCAAAGTGACGGCGGCCTTTTCCGAGTTAGATCCTCCTGTGATCAGCATGTTATCGCCGATCCCTCAGGATACGATCTTAAACGATCTGGACCAGTTGGTTCAGGCCGAGATTACGGATAATACGGCGGTCGATTCGGCCTGGGTGGTTTATTCGGTCAATGGTGTTTTTGCCGATAGTGCAGCTATGCAGAATGTAAGCGGGAACACCTATGAGGGTACGATCCCCTTTCAGGGATATGGTCAGACCGTCAGTTATTTTGTCGGAGCTGTGGATGCGGCAGCGGCGGCGAATACGGCCAATGGTCCCACCTATACATATGTACAGGAAATTGACCGGAGCAGAACGTTTACCAATGCCGGTGCTACGGGTGAGTCAGGTCCTTCACAGACAGCGCTTGATACAACGTATGCTGCTACGAATCTGGATGGAAAAGTGATTTCAGATAATGGTATTCAGCTTTGGGAAGTTCCCTTTTCCGGGACATATAGTATTTCTGCTTTTGGCGCTCAGGGTGCCGGTAATTTGGGAGGCCTCGGCGCAAAAATGTATGGTGAGGTCGATTTG
>JAWOBQ010000305.1:0-4369 GCA_046484255.1 Bacteroidales bacterium
CTTTCAATGCCAAGTATTTTGTGGAGCAATGTTTAAGTTCTGTTTTTGTTGCGGCGGAAAACATTACCGGCCTGGAAGTATTTGTTGTTGATAATAATTCTGTAGACGGTTCTGCAGAGATGGTTCGGGAACGTTTTCCCCGGGTAAAGCTGATCGTCAACACAGAGAACGCCGGTTTTTCCAGGGCTAACAACCAGGCTATCAAGGCCAGTAGCGGAAAATATATATTATTACTTAATCCGGATACGCTTGTAGAAGCAGACACATTTGAAAAATGTATTGATCACATGGATGCCCACGATGATGTGGGCGGCCTGGGTGTCAAAATGATCGATGGGCAGGGAAAGTATCTTCCGGAGTCCAAACGTGGCTTGCCCACGCCTTCTGTTGCTTTATACAAGCTTACCGGTTTATCAAAATTATTTCCACGTTCCAGGGTTTTCAACCGTTATCATCTGGGATATTTGGATAAGGATAGCATTCACGAGGTGGATGTGCTTTCCGGGGCTTTTATGATGCTTCGCAAGGCAACCCTTGAAAAGACAGGCTTGTTGGATGAAGATTATTTTATGTATGGTGAAGACATAGATCTGTCATACAAGATCATACAAAGCGGATATAAGAATGTCTATTTCCCGAAAACCCGTATTATACATTATAAAGGTGAGAGCACAAAAAAGCGGAGTGTAAATTATGTGTTCACGTTTTATAATGCAATGATCATTTTTGCCAAAAAGCATTTTTCCAGCCGGCATGCCCGCATATTTTCATTTTTAATTCATCTGGCGATATATTTACGTGCCGGCATGGCGGTTCTAACACGTTTCTGGCATAAGCTATATTTGCCATTACTGGATGCTGTAGTGATATTCACTGGGATGTGGTTTCTCAAATATTACTGGGAACAGAGCGTAAAGGCTATGGACGGAACGGTTTATCCTCCGGAATACTTATGGCTGGTGGTTCCTGCATATATATTGATCTGGATGTTTTCTTTATACATGCACGGAGGTTATGACAAGCCCTATCATAGTCGAAGTGTTTTTAAAGGGATGATCACCGGCACGCTTGTCATACTGGTGATCTATGCCTTGCTTCCGGAGTCCCTGCGTTTTTCCCGTGCGCTGATCATTCTCGGTGCCATATGGTCGCTCCTGGCTGTCCTGCTTCTCCGGTATTTGATCCGCACCGGCAGCCGTGATCTCAAACATTATATAAACCCGGGCGAAAAACGTTATTTGGTAACGGGCGACAAAAAAGAAGCAACCCGCGTGGCACAGATCCTCAAAAGTGCATCCCCTGCTGCCGGTTTTATCGGCTTTTGCAGCCCTGAACCTACCCATGATCCCTTTTTTACCGGAGATGTCTCCCAACTTGATGATATTGTAGAGATATATAAGATCGATGAGATTATCTTTTGCTCTAAAAACCTTAGCGCCGACCGTATTATGGATTATATGTCGGCCTTAAGTTCTGATCATATCGAATATAAGATCGCCCCACAGGAAAGCTTGTATTTAATCGGCAGCAATTCCATTGCAGCGGCCTCAGACTTGTTTTCCATCGATATCAATTCCATTTCAAAACCGATAAACCGCCGCAATAAACGCTTTTTTGATTTCCTTGCCGCTGCTTCCCTCCTGCTCTTTTATCCTTTGCTTGCCTGGTTTATCAAAAATCCAGGAAAACTATTGCGAAACATTTTCCGCGTCCTTGGCGCCAAACGCTCCTGGGTGGGTTACCACCCCAAAACCAATGAACAGGAAGTGCACCTGCCCATAACGAAAAAAGGAATCCTGAACCCGGCAGATGCTTTTCCGGAAAAAAACCTGGATAAAAATACTTTACACCGGCTTAACCTGCTGTATGCAAAGGATTACAAATTAAGTAACGACCTGAATATTTTGTGGAAAGGAATTAAATTTCTTGGACGATAAGGCTGTAAATATATTTACCCCCCCCCTTCCCCCGGCTCACTTATATCATGATATCTTTACGGAAAATACCCGCTGTTCAGAAATTTATGCCCTGAATAAGCAAGCCTTTCTTTTTTTTAGTGATCCTGCCGGCTAATTTTGAATTTTATTGAAAATTTGTATCTTTGCTGCTACACATGCGAATTGACAGGTAAATTATTCCATAATTATTGGATTTTACCCGAGGTCGAATAAAAATTTTATGTTGAATATCGTAAATTATTGATCTTATGGCGAAAAATTTATTCTTTTTATCCGTTTTTTTATGTTTTGCATTCAATAGTTATGCCCAACAAGCCGACTCTTCCACTTTTGTGTATTTAAAAAACGGAAATTATGTCTTTGGGGAATCGGTTAGGATCAAAATACAAACCTCACGTTTTTTTTTATGGGAATGGACTGACCATAAGGTTTATCTGGATAATAAAGTATTCAATGCGGATAAAGTTGGTTTTATACATAATGAACCTTACCCGCGTATTGCCGTCGTGGAACATATTTCCAGAGACGGACAACCTGATTTTGCTGAACGGATACGCAAAGGAAAGCTTAACCTTTACCAGGCAAAGGAGAATATCCAATATGCAAGGTATACTTCCGAAACTGACTTTATGAAAAAATCTGAACAAAAAGAATTTGATATCTATTATTTTAATACCGGATTCAATGAAGTTCAAAAGTTTAAATATAGCGCGTTCAGGGAAATATACAGGGATCACCCAACTGCAGCTCGCTTACTCAATAAAAGTTATTGGTTTTCGGTAGGATATTATACCTTCGGGTTTGCACCTTACGCATCCTACCTCGGGAAATTTGCATATTCGTATTATTATATGGATAAAGAGTTTGTCGAGTCGCTTTCGTTTGATGTCATTCGCTTCACAGATAATCATTTTGCAGATGTTGTCATCAACCTAACACTATGCGAAATATCCAGACTGTTAGCCCTTTATATGCAAAAACTGAAGTACGATTATATGATCCAATCCGTGGATATGTATAATAAATTCGATCCTTAATATGAAACATCCATGCCGAAACCGGCACACAGGGAGATGATTAAATGCGAGGAGGCGAACTGCCGGAAGGGTAAGGCAGTGCGGTGGGCTTCCCCTTTAGGGTTAGGGGTGCGCGCAGGGAAATGATGCGAAAAGGCGAACAAAGAGAATTAAGCGAAAACCGGTCAACGATCCAACGGATCAACAATTCAACAATACAGCCTAAAAAATGGCTTTCGCACCGATCAAAGAATATATAAGGATTTAAAAGCAAGCTATATAGAAAATTTTTGAACAAATTAAACCCTGAGATTATGCAAAAACAATTACTTCTGCTATTAATGGTTTGTGGATTTGCTGCTTATGGGCATACACAAGAAACGGATTCCTCAACTTACATTTATTTGAAAACCGGTGAATATGTTTTCGGAGATGTTATCCGGTTTGATGAAGAGCATGAGACTTCCTTGTTTACAACCAAAACTTACAGGCTGGTCTATCTTGACTATGAGAAGTATACCGCTGAGCAGATCAGGTTTGTTCATTTCGACAAACAGCATTATGCAGTAGTAGAACATCTTTCCAGACATAACGAACCTGATTTTGCCGAAATGATCAGGCAAGGGAAGATCAATTTATACGAATCCCTGGTTTTTGAATCCAGAGGTGAAAAAAAAGACCATAAATACGCAAGACACTTGTTTTATTATAACAAAGGTATGGGCAAAATACATAAGTTTAAATACGGTAAAATGGAAAAGGAGTTTGCCGGTCATTCTACGGCAATGAAGCATTTGCAAAAATCCCGTAATATGCTTTATTATGAGTATACTTCCCGGATTGGTTCTGTATTGTATCTGTTCGGAAACGCGGGTTATTTTGCCAACACAGCGATCAATAAAGACATTGAAAAAGATAAAGCGTTTCTTTTCAGCCCCACCCACTATGTCATTGCCGACCTTTTTATAAATTTAGGGGTTTTTGCAGCCATCTATCTTCCCTGCTATTATTTTCGTGTAAAGAAGAATGAGCACTTAAAAATTTCGGTTGATGCTTATAACAAGTTAGAGCCGTAGTTTATGGTTCTTCTGTTTGCTCCGGGTTCGGGCAATCCAGGCTGCGTTTATACATTTGCATGGCTTTAGAGCTCATTCCCATGCTGGAGAACCCACCGTCATGATAGATATTTTGCATGGTAATTTTGCGTGTGAGATCAGAGAACAATGTTATGGTAAAATCCGCACATTCTTCGGCAGTAGCGTTTCCCAGCGGCGAGGTACGCTCTGTAAAATCCATCAATCCATCCATACCACGCACACCTTTTCCGGCCGTAGTCCGGGTGGGAGATTGGGAAACCGTATTGATACGGATCTTTTTATCACGTCCGTATATATA
>JAWOBQ010000046.1:0-14645 GCA_046484255.1 Bacteroidales bacterium
ATTCAGCTTCCAGCAACACTTTCTCCAACAATTCCTGTACATTCTTTCCATGCTTGGCAGAAATTTCCTGGCTCTGATACTTCCCTCCCCAATCTTCTACCAACAAGTTCATCCCGGCCAGCTCTTCTTTAACTTTTTCCGGTTCCGCATTGGGTTTATCTATCTTGTTAATAGCAAAAATAATAGGCACCCCGGCAGCCTGGGCGTGGTTTATTGCCTCTTTGGTTTGTGGCATCACACGATCATCTGCCGCGATCACGATAATGGCAATATCTGTGATATTCACCCCACGCGCCCGCATAGCGGTAAACGCCTCATGTCCCGGCGTATCCAAAAAAGTAATGGATTGATCCCCCGGAAGCTCTACCTCATAAGCGCCTATATGTTGGGTAATTCCCCCGGCTTCCCCTGCTATTACATTTTCCTCACGGATATGATCAAGCAGGGATGTCTTTCCGTGGTCAACATGCCCCATTACTGTAACGATGGGAGCCCGCGACTTCATATCCTCCGGCTTATCTTCCTCTTCTGCTTCCGTCTCTTCCTGTTCTTCAACACTTACAAAGTCTACATCATAGTTAAACTCATCGGCAAGAATAGCGATTGTCTCAGCATCCAGGCGCTGATTAATCGATACAAACATGCCCATATTCATGCATACGGAAATGATCTCGTTCACATCCACACCCATCATATTCGCCAGCTCATTGGCTGTAACAAACTCCGTAACTTCCAGGACCTTTTTTTCCTGTTCTTTCATTTCCTCCTCCTTCTTCCTGCTTTCCGTAGCTTCTTTACGCTTCTCACGACGGTATTTAGCAGCCTTGGATTTGCCCGTACCCGAAAGTTTCTCCAGGGTTTCTTTAACTTGTTTTTGGATTTCCTCTTCAGTTGGCTCTTGTTTAGCCTTCTTACGCTTACTTTTACGCTTCTGTCGCTTAGACTGTGGCTGGGCCGGCCTGGCAGGATCTCCTTTTTGATAAGGTTTTTTCTCACTTTTCTGTTCCTGCGGAGCATTGGGATCAACCGCTTTCTTGATCCGCTTACGCCTTTTGCGCTTGCTCTTTTCTTGCTTCTCTTCTGCTGATGTAGCTACCGGCCTCTTCTTTTTAGGTTCCTTTTTCTTTTTATCCGGAAGATCGATCTTCCCTACTATAGTGGGACCATGAAGCTTTTCAAATTCCGTTTTAACAAATCCTTCCCTCCCGGAATACTCGGTTGAGGCCTGCTCTTCTGCTTCCTGCTTCGTTTCTTCAGCCTCTTTCTTTTCGGGTTTATCCGCTTTTTTCGCTTTGCTTTTGTCTTCAGGCGTTTCTTCTTTCTTTTCCTCTTTTTGAGGGGCAGGCTTATCTTCTGAATGAACCGAAGTTTGAGGCTTCTCATCCTTTTTACGCCCTTTCTTTACAGGCCGTGTAGAAGTTTCTATCTTATCCAGATCGATCTTACCCTGAATGTTAAGCTTGTCTTTTTCTTCTTTCCCCTCTAGTTCCTGAACAGATCCTTCACTTTTTTGAATATCGTCTTTTGATTCTGCCCGGGTCGCTTCCGCTTTTTCTTCAGGGCTTTCCGAATCCTGTCTTTGCGTTTCAGACAATGATCCTTCCTCTTTTTCAGTACTGCCCCTGTCAGTTGCTGATGCCGCTTTATCCTTAACAGCACCCGTATCTGCAGACATTTCCTTGTTTACAGGCTCCTCTTTTTCAGTAGCTCTTTCTTCTTCTTTCTTTTCTTTATGAGCCTCTTCAGAACTTTCCGGTTTTTCTTTGGCTACTTCTTCCGGCGTTTTTGTGACAGGCGTTTCTTTTTGAAGTTCCCCTGTTTCTGTTTGTTTTTCGCCGGCTTTTGAACCACTATCATTTTCTGAAGTGGATTTTGTCTCTTCTTTCTTTTCCTGTTTTTTGGCAGCAGTATCCTTTTGAGCACCGCGGATGATCAACTCCTCAGCATCTTTATCCCTGGTTTCAGAATCGTATTCCTTTTCTTTTTCAGCATCCTTTTCTTCAATAGACACAGATGCCTTTTCCGAATGGCTCAGCCCGATCTTTTTCGACTCTTCCTTGGCCGTCTTATCCGATTCAAATTCCTGAACAAGCAATTCGTAGGCCTCAGGGACAATTTTTGCATTTGGCTTTGCCTCCACTTCAATGCCTTTCTTGTTCAAAAACTCAGTAATCGTATGGATCCCGAGATTAAACTCCCGGGCTACTCTACTAAGTCTCATTGGTTTTTTGCTATCTGCCATAAAATGTATTTATATATTTTAATTCCTTATTTGGAATAGCGCTCAAAAATGCAAAATATTTTTTTGTTATTCAAATTCATCTTTAAGAATTCTTACCACTTCATTAACGGTCTCTTCTTCCAGGTCGGTTCTCTTGACCAGATCAGCAGGGTCATAATCCAATACCATTTTAGCGGTATCACAGCCAATATTTTTAAACTCATCAATGATCCATTGTTCAATTTCATCAGAAAACTCCTGTAAGTCCACATCTTCTGCATCTTCTTCCGTATCACGGAAAACATCCACTTCATAGCCGGTGAGTTTTCCGGCCAGTTTGATATTATGCCCTCCTTTGCCTATAGCCATGGATACCTGCTCGGGTTTTAAATATACTTCCGCATGCATGGTTTCATTATTCAAATTAATGGAAGAAATTTTAGCCGGACTCAGAGCTCGTTGAATAAAGAGCTTTACATTATCGGTATAATTGATCACATCAATATTTTCGTTTTGCAATTCGCGGACGATCCCATGGATACGCGATCCCTTCATTCCCACGCATGCACCCACCGGGTCAACTCGTTCATCATAAGATTCCACCGCGATCTTGGCTCGTTCCCCCGGCTCCCGCACAATTTTCTTGATCGTGATCAGCCCGTCGTAAACTTCGGGCACTTCCTGTTCAAACAGGCGCTCCAAAAATACCGGCGAAGTCCTGGAAATCACAATTATCGGGTTATTATTCCTCATTTCCACTTTCAAAACCACTGCCCGTATCGTGTCCCCCTTCCGGTAAAAATCGGAAGGGATCTGCTCCGACTTGGGAAGCACCAGCTCTATCCCCTCATCATCAATCACCAGTATCTCCCGTTTCCACACCTGATATACCTCCCCGGTAACGATCTCCCCAATACGTTCCTTATATTTTCGGTAATCGCTGTCTTTTTCGTATTCCTGCACTTTTGATATTAGATTCTGACGAATCGCCAATATGTCCCGGCGACCAAAATCTTCTATCTTTAATTCGGTAGACACTTCTTCCCCGATCTCAAAATCCGGCTCGATCTTTATCGCATCCGAATAAGCTATCTGGCTGTTTTCATCTTCTACCTGACCGTCTTCTACTATTTCTCTGTTTTGCCAGATCTCCAGATCACCTTTATCAATATTGACAATAATATCAAAGTTTTCGTCCGTTCCATAAATTTTTGTGATCTGGTGGCGAAACACGTCTTCCAGAATACGCATCATTGTTGCACGGTCGATGTTCTTAAAATCTTTAAATTCAGAGAACGACTCTACAAGATTAATGTTTTCCATAGTTCATTTTATTAACTTTAGAACTTAAGCACCGGTTTAATTTCTTTAATTTGTGAAAAAGCAACCTCCACGGGTTCCCCTTTTCGTGATTTTTGCCCTTTTTTTTTGGGTTTTATAACAGGCTCCACTTGCATTTTTTCCTGTTCCAAATCCAAAATAACACCCTCAAGCATTTTATCGTCGCCGGTTCGTATAGATACCGGACGATGCAAATATTTTCTGTATTGGCGCTCATGGATCAGAGGCATATCAGCACCATAGGAAGTCACCTGCAGCTCGAAATCATCCCGCTCACGATCCAGAGAAGATTCCAAAAAACGGTTGACATCTTCACATACCCTCACAGTGACATCACTATCACCATCAAGTACAACTACCACCTTATTGTTCTCGCTTACCGAGCAACTTATAAGATAGTATGCTGTTCCCTGAAGCTCTTCTTCCACCAACGTTTTTATATGTTTTTCATCGACCATAAAATGCCAAATTGTTCTAAAAATAAAGGGGACATTGTCCCCTTCTACACTCATTTCCTAATTTCTCTCCGGGTGTCCCTTTACAAAAAAATCCCTCCCAAAGGAGAGATTTTTTGCTGTCCGACCAGGGCTCGAACCTGGACTCTTCTGGACCAAAACCAGACGTGTTGCCAATTACACCATCGGACAATCTCGCAATTGGGATGCAAATATAAAAACTATTTTTTAACTCACAAGCCTTTTTGTAAAAAAAATATCACGGCCGAAATCCAAAGCCTAATGACCAGCTAAATGCAAAGATCAAACGAAATGCCAAACTATAAATAAAATCCAAAGCGTAGCACGCTTGTACGCTAAAATTTTGGGATCGCATCCAAAAACTAATCTTTGCTGATTGATTTGTGATTATAATAATTTTCTTATTTTCGTACCCGTATAAAAAATGGAAACAGAAATCTGTAACACATGAATTATCAAAAACTTAACACCCTGATTGGCTGGGTTGTATTTATTATAGCCGCCTATGTTTTTATTTCTACAGTGGAGCCGACAACCAGTTTTTGGGACGCCAGCGAACGTATTGCCAAATCGTTTAAGTTGCAAGTAGGGCATCCACCGGGAGCTCCCCTTTTTCAAATGCTTGGACGTTTCTTCTCGCTTTTTGCCGGGGATCTCTCGAAAGTAGCATACAGTATTAACATCATGTCTGCACTGGCCAGTAGCTTTACTGTGTTATTTTTATTCTGGATCATCACTTATTTCGCTGAAAAGATCATCACAAATTATTACAAAACCACCATTGGCACTGCCGAAAAGATCATGATCTTCGGTAGTGGTACTGTGGGAGCACTGGCTTTTACCTTTACAGATTCTTTCTGGTTTATCTCGGCCGAGGCTGAAGTATATGCCTTATCCACGTTCTTTACCGCCCTGGTGTTCTGGATCATCACCAAATGGGAGAAAAATGCCGAAGACCCTTTCTCTTACCGCTATCTAATCCTGATCGCTTACCTTGTCGGGCTGTCAATTGGCGTCCACCTGCTGAACCTTCTTGCCATCCCGGCCATTACATTTATATTTTATTATAAGAAATATAAGCCCACAAAAAAAGGGATTGCGGTAGCCTCCGGCATAACCTTGCTGATACTGGGCCTTATTATGAGCGTGATCATCCCGGGAACTGTAAAATTTGCCGGCTTATTTGAGAAAATGTTTGTCAATAGCTTTGGATTTCCATTTAATGTGGGCACAGCCGTATATTTTGTTTTGATCGCCGCCCTGATTATTTACGGCTTATATTACACGAGAAAGCATAAAAAGGTAGTTGCCAATACGATCATCCTCTCGCTTACCTTTCTGTTAATCGGTTACTCTTCTTTTATTATGCTGGTTATCCGCTCCAATGCAAATACACCGATGGATCAAAATAATCCGGAGACGGCCCTTCAACTGCTTTCCTATTTAAACCGCGAACAATATGGTGACTGGCCGATTGCATACGGTTCATATTTTAATGCTCCGCAATCTTCAGAGGCAGAAGACGGCCCTTCCACTTATGGAAGGTATTATAAGGTAATGGAAGGAAACCGTGAAATAAAAGAGTTCTTTTATAAGTCCAAAGCGAAAAAGTTTATCGAAGAATCGGATAAGGATTATTCTATTAAGCATGCCTATGTGACCATAAAAGATGGAGAAAACTCTGTTCCCGGATATGATGATCGCTTTAAAACGATATTCCCGCGTATGTGGAGCAAATCAAAGCAATTACATGCCCAGGGGTACAAGCAATGGTCGGGTTTTGATGGGAGCAACGGGATCCCCATTTCTATTACTAAACGTGACGGAGAACGGGAAGTTCGCCATAAGCCTAAATTTTTCCAGCATAACATCCGCTTTTTTATCGCCCACCAACTGGGCCATATGTATTACCGCTATTTTATGTGGAATTTTGCAGGACGACAAAACGATATACAAGGCCATGGCGGGCCGCTGAACGGGAACTGGATTTCAGGAATTCCCTTTGTAGATAATAACAGAAGCCGCATAGGGCCGCAGGAAAACCTCCCGGTGCATATGGAAACCAATAAAGCCCGGAACACCTATTTTTTATTGCCGCTGATTTTAGGTATAATAGGCTTCTTTTATCATTTGAATGTAGATAAAAAGAACACCTTTATCGTAGCCCTATTGTTTATATTTACCGGCATGGCCATTATTGTGTACCTGAACCAGTACCCTTATCAGCCCCGGGAACGCGACTATTCGTACGCAGCATCCTTTATGGCCTTTTCCATCTGGATAGGCCTTGGCGTGATGTCGCTGGCACGCCTGCTCAGTAAAGTGATCCCACTAAAATTAAGCGCAATTGTAAGCAGCCTTGTGGCTCTACTGGCTGTTCCTCTAGTGCTGGCGTCACAAAACTGGGATGACCACGACCGCTCCCAACGGTATACTGCCCTGGCGATGGCTAAAAACTACCTGAACTCTTGCAAAGAGAATGCTATTTTATTCACCAACGGAGATAATGATACTTTCCCGCTCTGGTATGCCCAGGAAGTGGAAGGTATTCGAACCGACGTGCGGGTAGTCAACTTAAGCCTGCTGAATACAAGCTGGTATGTTGACCAGATGGCCCGAAAAGCCTATGAATCCGAGCCCCTGCCTTTCGAAATGACACATCATCAATACCGCGACGGAACAAGGGATTATGTTTTTATCTACGAACGCGATAAACAGAGAAACAGACACTGGGAACTGAAAAAAATTATGGACTTTGTAGGTAGTGACAACAACCAAACCAAATTGCAAACACGTGCCGGAGATGTCAATTATTTCCCGACCAGGAAATTTAAAATTACTGTAGATTCTGCCACCGTCGTGGAAAACAATGTTATCCGTCCGGAAGATTACGACAAGATCGTAGATGAGATCCGCTGGAGTATCGGCGGAAACGGGGTTATGAAAAACCGTATGATGCAACTGGATATTCTTGCTAACAACAACTGGGAACGACCGATATATTTTGCGATTACTACAGGTAGCGAAGCATATGTAAACCTGGAAAAGTACTTTCAACTGGAAGGACTGGCATACCGGTTAGTGCCTTTGAAAAATTCCGGTAATGAAAGATTCCCGGGCCGTGTAGCAACAGACATCATGTATGATAATATGATGAATACATTCGATTGGGGAAACATGGGGAAAAAAGGCGTTTTCCTGGACGAAACAAACCGCCGCATGACTATGAACCTGAGAAGTAACTTCGGACGTCTGGCCAACGAATTGATCAAAGAAGAAAAAACGGATAAAGCCAAAGCAGTTTGTGATAAATGCCTGGAAACAATCCCTGACAGTAAAATCCCTTACGATTACTTTATCCTTCCCGTAGTTGAAGCCTATTATAAACTTGACGAGATCGAACAGGCCGATAAAATTATGGAAAGACTTATCAATATATACTCCAATGATCTGACCTACTACTTCAACCTCAAACCAAACTTGATAAACAAAGTAGACCGTGAAATCGATATGGGCATGAGCGTCATGAACCAAATCGTGGAAACATTAAAAAAATATGACAGGGAAGAGCTGAAAGAAATTGCAGAACCTGAATTTAATCACTTCTATCAGAAATTTTCCCGATATAAACAACCGCATATGCAACAACAACCTCGCCAACAACCTCAACAACAGCAACAAATACAACAGCAACAACAAATACAACAGCAACGACAGCAACAGCAGCAGCAGCAGCAACAGCAACAACAGCAGCAGCCACAATAAACGCATAGGGCATTAACAAAAAACTGTCATATTATATCCCGTTATGACAGTTTTTTTTATTTTTGACAAAATGTACCTGATAAAAACACCTGACATCCTTAGTACTATATCAAAAAAAAACCTTACCTGGCGTGTAAGAACGCAAGAACCACAGCTTTATCTGACGTTTGATGACGGGCCGGCGCCGGGGATCACAGATGAAATATCCAATATCCTGCTGGAAAAAAATGTAAAAGCTACGTTTTTTTGTATAGGGCAAAATATTGACAAACACCCGGATATATTTGAAAACATCCTTGCCAAAGGCCATACTATCGGAAATCATACCTATAACCATCTCAACGGATGGAAAACCAATAACGAACATTATTATATCAACATAAATGCATTCCACGACATATACCCCACAAAATTGTTCCGTCCACCCTACGGAAAGATCAAACTCTCGCAGATCAGAAAATTAAGCAAAGACTACCGGATTATCTTATGGTCGCTCTTAAGTGGAGACTTTGACCCCAAAATAACTCCGGAAAAATGTTGTAACAACGTAATAAATAATTTACATAACGGAGCTGTCATTGTTTTTCACGACAATGTTAAAGCCATGAAAAATGTTTTGTATTGCTTGCCGAAAATTATCGATCATGCACATAAACAAGGGTATCACTTTAAAACATTAAAATCAGACACCCCATAATAAGGCAAAATTATTTTTTGAATATTTTTGAATAAATATTTTGTTTTTTAAAAAACTCTTTTTACCTTTGATGTAATTCAATAATTTATTCATTAAAACCAAAGTATTATGGACGGAGTAAACAAAGTTATCCTGCTGGGAAATCTGGGCAAAGACCCGGAAGTAAAAACATTTGACGATGGCAACAAGATCGTACGCTTTTCCCTTGCCACCAACGAAACTTACAAAAACAAAAACGGTGAAAAGGTGGAAAGGACCGAATGGCATAACGTCATTATTCGTCGGCAGGGGCTGGCAGGTGTAGCCGAGCAATACCTTAACAAGGGCAAGCAGGTTTTTATAGAAGGTAAATTAAGGACCCGGAAATGGGAGGATAAAGATGGGAACAACCGCTACACCACGGAAGTGCATGTGGATAATCTGACCATGCTGGGAGGCCCTAAAACTGAAAGTCAACCCCGGCAGGAAGCACAGCAAAGTGCTCCCGCAAATGTGGAAGAACCACCTATCACGGATGAAGGAGACGATTTACCCTTCTAAAAAACTACAAGGAAAAGTAGTGAGGAAAGAGGCATGCCTGGAAACAGAATGCCTCTTTTTTTTCAAGGCTAATAGTTTATTAGTCGGCTCTGCGCCTGATCCTGATCCTGATCCATGTAGCCCAAAAGCATGGCATTACCAAGCCATCTCCCCGGCGCACACCCCGGTTCTACAAAATAAAACCGCAACTGAAACCCCTGAAAGCTGAAGACCAGGTACAGCTCCTTCATATCGGCTATTTTTGCGCATTCCTGTCTTTTTTGCCATTCATCAAGTCCTGATCATTACCGGGGCAGAACAATAAGATTATTGAGTCCGGTCTAAAAACATAAAATTTATCACAGCCGCTGAAAATCAAATTTATCTTTTTTAAACTACACGCATAGCTGATTTAAACTACACGCATAGCTGATTTTTCAGATGACTAAACAAATGCCCCCGGCGGCCATGCATCTCTGCTGCGAAAAAAATTGCTGAAAATATTTCTACTTTCCCCATTTTATTATGAAATTTACCGCCTTAAAATGTAAGAGTCCGGTCTAAAAACACTAAATGTATCCCAGCCGCTAAAAATCAGCTTTACCCCATCCCTAAAGGAAGGCTGATTTTCAGCGGCTTCACCCTTTAGGGTTCGGGGTAAAAAGCCGCTGAAAATCAAATGTGACCTTTTTAGACCGGACTCATGTAACAAAACTAATGTATGGCATCTTCATATGGAAAGACATGGTGGGGTCAACAGTGGCTCAATGCGCTAAAAAATATAGATTACAGTAATCGTTTGCCGCGGGGAGCAACCTATGCCCGCAAGGGAGCTGTAAAAGAGATCAGCATAAACGGCAATCAGATCAAAGCTAAAGTAGCTGGCAGCAGGGCCAGGCCTTATGCGATCGGTATTATCATCCCGCCGTTTTTTGATCCGGAACTAAGGAATTTTCTGAACGATATCCAGCAGCGCCCGGTAATTATATCAAAATTGCTCAACCGCGAGCTGGACCCTTCGGTATTGGAACTGGCAGACAACCATCAGCTAAAGGTTTTTCCCGGGCAGTGGAGCGATCTGAAAATGCAGTGTTCCTGCCCCGATTGGGCTGTCCCCTGTAAACATCTGGCTTCAGTGATCTATAAGGTAAGTTCAGAAATAGACAATAACCCCTTTCTGGTGTTTGACCTTCACAACGTGGATCTGCCCGGCGAAATGGCCAAAGCCGGTATGATCATCAACAATCAGGCATCCGAAGTACCCGCATTGAAAGATCTTTTATTTGGGAATGCCAGAACTGTGCAGGCTTTTGACAAAGAGTCTGCATACCGCAAGTTGGATTTTTCCGCTCTGGAGCCACTCTACGAGCCTCTTACAGCATTGCTTGCCGCGGATCCTGCTTTTAATGTTACTTCCAAAACCGGTTTTCGACACCAATACCAGAATACCTTAAAGCGTGTGGCAAAAACCACAGAACGAGCCGCATCCGGCAAAATACCTTTCACTGACTTTTTAAATACAAGCCCTTCAGAAGAAAACATTATCACGCCTCATACCACAAACCGGATCCATCTTGATAAAATGATGGAAGGCAGCGTGATTTCCGGTGACCGGACGGTCACTCTAAGTAGTTTCATGCACCAACTTTCAGAAATACCCGGTTCGCGCACTCCCGACTATCAGCCCTCCACTGCCGCCCTGCACACGGCTTTTCATCTTGCCTTACAGCTAACGGCCAATGGCGCCATTGTGCCACAAATTGTGTGGTTTCCGGATAAGAAATATGCTGTCCGCTGGCTGCCCGCCTTATTGAGTAAAAAAGTAAAAAAGCTTTGCATAGAACTGGAAAATATCCTGCCACCGGATTTATTCAGCGGAATATACAGGCAAAAAAACAAACCGGTAAATAAAGACAGGGCGGTAAACCTCTTGTCGCTGCTGATCAGCGAAATAGTACACCACGCCAGCAAAGATGTGAAAGACGACCTGTTTCTGTCACTCTTTTTTAAGAACTTCCGTTACCCATTTAAAGAGCCTGGGGAAGAGGCCCTGGCTGGAGGCATTATGTCCTGGCTGCAAAAGTTTTATCTTTCGCAGGGCAGTGCCAGGCCGGTACTGGCAGTAGAAGAAACATCCAATGAACAATTCAGGGTGAACATCAATGTAGAGCTGCCGGGAGCACCACTGAAACACACGGTAACGCTAAAGAAAGTCCTTACCAATAAAAAATTTGAACACCGGCGTTACGAAGTATTACAGTCGCTGGCTTTGCTGAGCGGATTTATCACGGGTCTTGATGATTACATCAACTCAACCGGAGAAAAGGAAATAATAATGGACAGCGGCAGTTTTGCGCCCTTTTTAATGGAAATCGTCCCGGCCATTCAACTGTTAGACATTCCGGTAATGCTGCCCAAATCCCTGCAACATATTTTAAAACCCAAACCCGGCGTGAAGATCAAAAGCAAAGGAAAAGGTTCGGGCTTATTGCGTCTGGATAAACTGCTGGATTTCGACTGGCAGTTTGCTGTGGGGGATACGCTGATGAGCGAAGCTGAATTCCGTAAACTGCTGCAGCAGTCTGAAGGTCTTATCCGGTTTAAGACCAACTATATTTATGTTCAAAAAGATGAATTGGAAAAACTTTTCAAACATTTTACGTCAACCAAAAAACTTTCTGCCTTTCAGATAATGCGAGCAGCCTTATCGGGGGAATATAAAGGCGCTCCGGTAGCCCTTTCCGGCGAGGTAAAGCAACTTATAAATAAACTAACCCGGATCGAAGAGACTCCGCTGCCACAAGACCTCAATGCACAGATGCGACCCTATCAGCATCGTGGTTTTTCCTGGATTTACCGTAATGCACAGGTTGGATTCGGCTCCGTGCTGGCTGATGATATGGGGCTGGGTAAAACCTTGCAAGTTATTTGTTCACTTCTTAAGTTTAAAGAAGAGGGATGCCTGGAAAAAGAAAAAGCTATGGTGGTAGCTCCCACCGGTCTGCTTACCAACTGGATGGCTGAAATACAAAAGTTTACTCCAACATTAGAAGCCTGTATTTACCATGGCCCCAACCGCGACCTTAAAAAAACAAGCGGTTACGAGGTCATCATCACATCCTACGGAATATTGCGTAGTGATGCCGGTTTACTGAAAAAAGAACCCTGGTATGTGATGGTAATTGACGAGGCGCAAAACATTAAAAATATCAGCACCGCACAAACCAAAGCCGTAAAATCTATAAAAGCAGAGTATTTCATAGCTATGAGCGGCACCCCGGTAGAAAACCGGATGAGCGAATTGTGGAGTATCATGGATTACACCAACAGGGGGCTCCTGGGAAGCGCCAAAGATTTTTCAGAAACTTACGGAAATCCTGTTGAACAAAGAAACGATACTGCTGTGGCCGAAAAACTAAAAAAAGTCACGGCCCCCTTTCTTATGCGTCGCTTAAAAACCGATAAAAGTATCATATCCGACTTGCCCGAAAAAGTAGAGATCGACAGTTTCGCCTCCTTGTCTAAAGCACAGGCAGGACTGTATGAAAAAACCCTGGAAAAAGCACTCAATGAGATTGAGTGTATCAAAACTACCGACAAACAGTCACTTTTTGTAAGACAAGGCCTTGTACTTCAAATGATACTGGCTCTAAAGCAAATATGCAACCATCCTGCACAATTCCTGAAGGATGGTAACACCGACCCGTCCCTGAGTGGAAAAGCAGCCTTGCTGTTCGATAAGACCGACAGCATAGTGGAAAGCAATGAAAAAGTACTGCTTTTCACACAGTTTACGGAAATGGCGGCGCTGCTCAAAGGTTATATCGAAGAGCGCTACGGCTACAAGCCGCTGTATTACCATGGGGGGTGCAGCTTGAACCAACGAAAGGAAATGGTGGAACGGTTCCAGACAAATCCCGCAGACAAGGTTTTTCTGCTATCGCTGAAAGCTGCAGGAACCGGCCTAAACCTGACTGCCGCCAGCCATGTTATACACTACGACCTCTGGTGGAACCCTGCCGTGGAGTCACAAGCTACCGACCGCGCCTATCGTATCGGACAGACAAACAACGTTATGGTTCACCGCTTTATTACCAAAAACACTTTTGAAGAACGCATCAACGACATGATCCAACAGAAAAAAGCACTGGCTGAAATGACAGTCTCAACCGGTGAAAACTGGATTGGCAACCTGTCAAACAAAGAGCTGCATACTATTTTTAATTTAAAATAGAGAGTCCGGTCTAAAAAGGTACATTTGATTTTCAGCGGTTTACCCCAAACCCTAAAGGGTGAAGCCGCTGAAAATCAGCCACCCTTTAGGGATGGGGTAAAGCTGATTTTTAGCGGCTGTGATAAAGTTTGTGTTTTTAGACCGGACTCATAATTATTATCTGCTATCAAAACAAGCATCCAAAATGGCTTTTCCCAGGTTCATATTTAGCTGCTTTTCTTTGAGTAAGTCCACAAACAATAGTCCGCAGTGCTGATCCGACAGCGTTTTATCATGGCCGGGTTTGTAAAAGCACCCTTCGTTTTGTTGTATATCCTTCCCTTCCAACTTTTCCGGATATAGGAGGAACGATTTGTCCGACCGGAAATACTGCCCATAGGCATACATTTGCCGGAGGTCTTCAACAGATGTGGCCGCAGCATGCTTCCACTTGGCATCCAAAACCACCACTTTCTCATCCGCTTTGCCGGATTGTTTCCGCATAAGGATATCCGGCCTCAGCTTTACATTATAGCTTTTAGGGTGACAGTAAAACGACGCAATGGGCTGTGATTGGACGGATACCGGATAATCAAACTCCCGGGCATTCTTTTTTAGGATATAAAAAATATAGTTCTCCCATAAATGATTCATATCAACCATGATGGCAAGAATAGTATTGTCACCGCTTTGTAAATCGGGATGATAGTTTAACAAGATGATGCGGGCCAGTTCAATGGCACTTTGATAACGCCTGGTATTCCGTGAATATATAAGCCGCCGGAACACTTTTTCAGATACTTTAAAAATTCTGCACTCGGGAAAAAACATCAGCAAAGTCCGGCATTGCTTGTTGATGGCCGGTGACAACTGTAGCGATAAAATGCACTGAAGTGTCTGTTTCAGCAAGCCTTTTTCATTACTCCATGTTCACTTGGTTTTTGTGACTTTGCGCATAATCCGGTGTATCGATTCCAAGCAGAAGTTACCCCAAAATTTCACCCCCATTATTATTTATCGCTCTTTTCTAATTAACGACTGATTTGATAACATCAGTAAAATGAATACATACAGAAGGGACAGTTTTAAATTCAACCTCTCATTTGGTAAAATTGAAAGGTTAGTACCTGTATCAATTGCCATATCTATCATTATTTCAGTGTTTTAAAATTAATAATTGAAATCAATCAATATTTAGAATAGAGCCTTATTTATTATAACGATAGTTGCTTTGATGGATGCTCTGCCTATTTATTTCCGGAAATTCTTCCTGATTTCCGTTTACATAAGGCACTTATCCCGTTTCCGGGCGCATAACACTTATAATCCGGCATCACACAGACTCGTTTGGCTTGCTTTAATGTACGAAACTTCCATGCCAAAACCTTTAACACACAAACTACACAAATTTAA
>JAWOBQ010000266.1:0-2573 GCA_046484255.1 Bacteroidales bacterium
GCGCTGGTTGAGTTGGAAAGCCACGGCCTTAGGTCTATTATCACTCAGAACATCGACGGTCTCCATTCTTATTATATTAATATAAATTATTATGAAAGAAATAGAAGTTGCAATCAAAAACAAAATACACAACATCAGGGGAAAGCAAGTTATGCTTGATTCTGATTTGGCAGAGCTTTATAACACAGAAGTTAAGCTTTTGAATAGGGCTGTTAAAAGAAATATTGCGCGTTTTCCTGAAGATTTTATGTTTCAACTAGACGAAAAAGAATCTTTAAGGTTCCAATTTGGCACCTTAAACAAAAGCAGGGGCCAGCATAGAAAATATCTGCCTTATGCCTTCACAGAGCAAGGTGTTTCTATGCTTTCGAGCGTTTTACGAAGTAAAAAAGCTGTCGATGTTAATATTCAGATTATGCGTACTTTTGTTGCTATGCGTCATTTTTTGTTTCAGAATTTTGAGATATTTGAAAAGTTTCAAAGAATAGATAAGAAATTGTTGGTCCATGATGATAATTTTAACAAAATATTTGAAGCTATGGAGACAAAACAATTAACACCTTCTCAAGGCATCTTTTTCGAAAGTAAGATGTTTGATGCTTTTTTGTTTGTTTCTGATTTAATTAAGAAAGCTAAGCAAAGATTAGTACTTTTTGATAATTACGTGGATGAAAGCACTTTGAAATTATTTTCTGATAAAGCAGAAAGCGTTTCTGTGAAGGTTTATACTAAAAGCATATCAGAAAAACTTTTACTTGCGATAAAAAAGTTTAATGAACAACACAGAAATTTAGAGGTTTTTGAGTTTGATAAGAGTCATGATCGTTTTTTGATTATTGATGATGATGTTTATCATTTTGGGGCTAGTTTGAAGGATCTTGGGAAGAAGTGGTTCGCATTTTCTAAACTGGAGTTAGACACAAAGCTGATTTTGGATAGGACACCTTAATACAAGTGCATCCAACCCGAAGCTGGAAGTTCCTGCCGGAAGCTTCCAGTTCTATCATTTTCAGTAAATATATCTAACTTTTATTTTAACTGTTTTATCATTATAAAATTCAAAGATAAAATCACTGAGGTCCGGCCTCGAGAAACCGGATGAATAATAATCAGAAAAGCCAAAACCTTCACGGGGAATTCCAAAAAAATTATAGTTCATCTTAGTATCTTTATTCACATCATCTAACAATGCAATCCCATATTTTCCTGCCGGTATATCATCAAATGATATTGTAATATTGCCTTTATCACAATACTTTGTTTTAGAAAGTACTTTTTCAAAATCCGGATCATCATTATCAAAAGCCTCACTGACAGAAAAAAAGGCAAGCCTTATTTCACCTTTATTATTTCTTAAGCCGGTGACCTCTACAGTGAGCACCTGTGCATTAAGATAAAGGCTATACAATAGCATTATCAGAGTTAGGACAATTTTCATTTCTAGCTTAAAAGGAAGTAATATATTTACTTGTATTGCTTTACAAAAATATCAAATTAGTTCAATACCGGGAAAATAAACAATGGCATAGTGTTAATTTAAAACTGCTCAAGTGCTGCTATTGTAAAATTATTTTCACTCAGTTTGGATCCGAGCTGAAATTTATTTACAATATAAACAGATTTCCTGTTGTTTTGAACATTCTCCATTTGCATTTTAAAAGCGAAGAAGCTGCCATTTGATTGCTTTTTGTAATCACTAATTGTCATCACTTTTAGTAATTCATTGAAGAAATCATAATACTCAACTTTATAAGTTAAATAGTTATCTTTCCCGATATAAGAAATTTGCTTTGAAAAACCGTTTTCATCGGCAATTTCATCGGTTTTGCTAACAGATTCGATCACCCAGCATTCCCGGCCATCAATAATTGAATGCTTATCCAGGCCGGGGCCTGCAGACGGGTACTGGTCTGCGCCGGAGACACTAATTCGAAATTAATCCATCCGCTGGATAAACAGGTCCGGATGGTCTTCGGTGACGCCGGCTCCGCCGCTCTGGTTGAAGCAAGCGCAAGTAGCGATTGGCCCTTTGTCATCGGCACGGACGGCACGCGAGGTGATGCCCTCAAGATTCCGGCCGGGGGATGTCGTCAACCCTGTTCAGAATTCAGCCGGCGCGCGAAACAAGATAAACAGGGCAATACCCGTACCGATGAAAACCTTTTCATGGACGGTATGGAAATCATGAATTTCTCATTGCGTGAAATTCCCCCCGCCATTGAGGCGCTTTTGGCAAAACGGGGATGGGAAAAAGAAGAAGTGGGCGTTTATGCCCTTCATCAGGCCAATAAATTCATGGTTGACTATCTGCGACGCAAGATGAAACTGCCGGCGGAGGCGGTACCGATGGGCATTGAGACAATGGGCAATACCGGTCCGGCCAGCATCCCTTTACTGCTCACCTTAAAGCACGAACAATTAATCGCCGCACGCGGCCTGGATAAAACGGTTATGTGCGGTTTCGGCGTCGGGCTGAGCTGGGCCGCCACCGCCGGCAATCTTTCGGATACAGTTTTTCCCGACTTGGTAGAAGTCTCCTAGTACGACGGACTTCCTCCTCCAGCGGCGGATAG
>JAWOBQ010000100.1:0-3142 GCA_046484255.1 Bacteroidales bacterium
TTATTATTTGCAGCCACTAATATAAAAAAATAATCCTCAAACTTCTAACAATTCAATTAAAAAAAACGAAAAATATAGATTAGTCAGGAATAACAGGTCGTTCAGGATGTAAGAAATTATATAAAAACACTGCCGCCAAATTCTCTTCCGGTTTGTTGTCAGTTCCGGCTTTATAATGACTTAAATCCAGAAGGTAATTATGAAAGCCGGCTTTGTTTAACGCGTCAACATCCTGAAACTTGGCCACCGCATTTCACAATTCCAGGTTAAATAAAAAGGAGACGGTTATTCAGAAGGTAAATAAGATTGAGTCCGGTCTAAAAACACTAAATGTATCCCAGCCGCTAAAAATCAGCTTTACCCCATCCCTAAAGGGAGGCTGATTTTCAGCGGCTTCACCCTTTAGGGTTCGGGGTAAAAAGCCGGTGAAAATCAAATGTGACCTTTTTAGACCGGACTCAAGATTCTTAGAAAAACCCGTTCTGTCTTAAAATTTGTAAGTCCGCAGGGCAAACCCACAGTTCGCAAATCTTTGCTATTGAATCAGGGTTTTAACTTTCATTATTACACACCTCATTACACGACAAAAAGCGGAAACACCTACACATTTTGCTATGATTATGGGTATTTAGAGTTAGAAGACCAAAAAGTTTTGATTATTTCCAAACAAGTCAGATAAAGCGAAATACTTTCCATTCCCCCACTGCTCCGCCCGGTCAGTTACATTATCTGTTTCGACAAAAACAAAATAATTCCTGACGAAAATTTGTAACGACGAAAAAGCCCCTGTGCATTATTTGCTCAAAAAGCAGGATAATCAAAAAAGCCCGTATTCCAGCAGACAGAAAGCGATCGCCTGCTTACTGAAATGCCGTCCGCATGTCTTTTGAAATACCGGTTTTTAAAATCCTTTCGTCCTGAACATTTTGAGTTTGATAAGCAAAACTACACATTTTTATGAATAAAACAAAAACAACCAAAGCATTTTGAGCGCTTTTATGATAATCCGGATCAGGAGTCCGGTTTAACGATGTGCGCATTATTGTTTATTTTTGTCCATCCATTATGGAATTATTACTGTTATATTTATTTATCGCACTTGGCGTTTCTTTTCTGTGCTCAATGCTTGAATCTGTTATTTTAAGCATAACTCCGAGTTATGTCAATATGATGCAGGAAAAGGGCAGTAAAACAGGGTTATTGTTAGCCCGGTTTAAAAGCAATATTGACCGTCCCCTGGCTGTCATATTAACATTAAACACTTTTGCGCATACTATTGGTGCTGCCGGCGTGGGAGCTCAGGCACAAGTTCTTTGGGGAAATAAATATCTTTCTCTTGTCTCTGCAGTTTTAACAGTGTTGATTTTGATCATCTCGGAGATTATCCCGAAAACAATCGGAGCTATATACAACAAACAACTCTCAGGCTTTACAGCCTTCACGTTACAACTTATGATTTACTCTCCTCTCTATCCGTTTATCATCATAAGCCGGTGGATAACGCATTGGCTTAAGCGTGGCCGGAAGAGCAAAGAGATGTCGCGGGATGAGCTTTCGGCCATGGCCCGCGTTGGAGCAACGATTGGAGAAGTTCATGAAAAAGAATCACAGATCATACAAAATCTGATGTCCATTAATTTTATACGCGTCAAGGACATTATGACCCCCCGCGTAGTTATTGTTTCTGCTGATGAAGAAACACCCGCTTCAGAGTTTTATGATCATGTTCAGAACCTGCGCTTTTCCCGCATCCCGGTCTATAAAGATAACCAGGAACAGATCACAGGCTATATCCTGAAAGATGAGCTGCTGGTGAACTTACTGCATAATCAGCAACACAAGAAACTAAAAGAATTCAAACGTGAAATTCCTATTGTTGTTAGCAATGCAAAAATATCGGATTTGTATGAGAAGCTTACCGAAGAAAATGATATGATCGCCCTGGTTGTCGATGAATATGGTGGATTTGACGGGATCGTAACCATGGAAGATATTATAGAAACCATCCTGGGCATGGAAATCGTTGACGAATATGATGAAACTCGTGATATGCAGTTGCTGGCAAAAAAGCTTTGGCAGAAAAATATGAACAAGAAACCGCCGGAAAAGTAAGTTTCTCAAAACCATGCGCATCACAGACGAATTAGTTCCCCCGCCATTCAGGCTCAACGGTCTTAAACACCATTTGATACTGGTTAAACAATATTTACCCCCAATGATGCAAATGGAGCAGCAGGACTTTCTGCGTTTTTTAAACAAGGCCGGGCAAAGCATTACAGACTTCTACTATGGATGCCTGACAGCAGAACAGGTTTGCAAAGAGCTAAAAAGAAAGCTGACAGGCCTTAAGGCTTTTGAAAAAGCGTCATACCGTAATTGGTTATGGGAGCAGGGAGGCTATTGTTCTCTTTACATCAGCGACGGATCGCATTGGATCATGAGGGAAGGAATAGACACTCAGCGCTATATCCATATTCACCCGGCAAAATACAGCATGCACTCCAGGCGTATAAAGGCACGGAGCATCCGGATCGCATTGGCTGTACTTTACTACAGCAACAACCCCCAACAGTATTATTCCCCTGTCCATATCAACATCATCCGAACAGAAAAACTGAACCTGCCACCGGTGAAAACTATTCCCCCGGTACATTATTGGTTAATCGAAAAAATAACAGATCCCTGAACTGTACTATCCTGAATCAAACCAAATAACAATTCAAGAGTCCGGTCTAAAAACACTAAATGTATCCCAGCTGCTAAAAATCAGCTTTACCCCATCCCTAAAGGGAGGCTGGTTTTCAGCGGCTTCACCCTTTAGGGTTCGGGGTAAAAAGCCGCTGAAAATCAAATGTGACCTTTTTAGACCGGACTCATGTATAAAAACCATACCAATTACAGACCGATACCATAATGAAATTCGCCACTTCCAACAGATGAAGCACAATTGACCTTAGGCGATTTCGAATAATTATCGTTTTTACGCGAACACAGGATAACACGCAAACCCATTTCTCCTGCCGTAAGCATTTTTCAAAACAAAATAAAAAGACAGATGTTTCATTCTTAAACCTATAATAAAGTCCATACATCAACAATAAAAAAGATCATTATGCAAAAGGAAGTAAACGGTATTCTAATA
>JAWOBQ010000125.1:0-8020 GCA_046484255.1 Bacteroidales bacterium
GGGCTTCTATCAATCTAAGTATGGCAAGCGCCGTAACCGATTTTCCCGAGCCGGATTCCCCTACAATACCAAGGATCTTTCCCTTCCCCAGCGAAAAGGAAACATCATCCACAGCGGTGATGATTCCTTTTCGCTGGGGAAGGGAAAGATCCTTGGCATTGTAGGGGAATCCGGCTCGGGAAAATCGGTTACGGCGCTTGCCATACTCAGGTTGATAGAAGCCCCCGGAAAAATCAGCGGCGGAGAGATCTTTTTCAATGATAACGGCCGCATAAAAAACTTACTTAAGCTTGATAAAAGAGGAATACGGAAAATACGCGGGAACATTATTTCGATGATCTTCCAGGAACCCATGACCTCGCTGAACCCGGTTTACAAATGCGGTCCGCAGGTAGCGGAAGCCATCTTGGAACATCAGCAGATCAGCAAAAAGCAGGCAAGACAAAAAGTCATTGAACTTTTCAGGGAATTACAGTTGCCGCGTTCCGAAAAAATATATGATAATTATCCGCATGAGCTCTCAGGAGGTCAAAAACAAAGGGTGATGATCGCAATGGCCATGGCCTGCGAACCGGATCTGCTGATCGCCGATGAGCCCACTACCGCCCTGGATGTTACCGTGCAAAAATCCATCCTGGCCATCCTGAAAAAGCTGCGCGAAAAATATAACATGGGCATCATTTTCATCTCCCATGATCTGGGGGTAATCGCTGAGATCGCCGATGAGGTGATCGTGATGAAGGACGGGAAGATCGTTGAAAAAGCTTCAGTCAACAACATTTTCAACCAGCCACAACATCCCTATACCAAAGGATTGATTGCCTGCAGGCCCCATCTGGAAAGCAATCCGGAACGCTTGCCAACCGTATCCGATTTCCTCAACAATCAGGAAAAAAGCAAAACAAACTTTTCTGCAGAAAAATCATCCGCAAAAAAAACCTATCAAAAACAGGAAGAAAAGCCTGAGCGTAAAGCAATACTTACAGTTTCTCAGCTTAAGACCCATTTTGAACAAAAAGCAGCGCTTTTTCAAAAAGCTGAAGTGATCAAAGCCGTCGATAATGTCAGTATCCATGTATTCCCGGGAGAAACCCTCGGGCTGGTGGGAGAATCCGGTTGCGGTAAAACCACCCTGGGGAGAAGCATCCTCAGGTTGATCGAACCCAGCAGCGGTGACATTTTCTTCAAAGGGATCAATTTCAGTAAACTCAGTAAAAAGGAATTGCGCAAGGCCCGGAAAAACATACAGGTTATTTTTCAGGATCCCTATTCATCGCTTAATCCACGCATCACTGTGGGGAATGCCGTAAAAGAACCCATGAAGGTTTTTAAGCTTTACGCAAAGGAGAAAGAACGGCGCGAAAAAGCAGAGGAACTGCTGGAAAAAACCGGTCTTACAAAATCGCATTACAATCGTTACCCGCATGAACTCTCCGGTGGACAGCGACAGCGGGTTTGCATTGCCCGGGCCCTGGCCGTGCAACCCGAATTCATTATTTGCGATGAATCGGTATCCGCCCTGGATGTTTCGGTGCAGGCACAGATCCTGAACCTGCTCAATGATCTAAAAGACGTTTTCGGTTTTTCTTACATTTTCATTTCTCATGACCTGTCGGTGGTAAAATACATGTCGGACCGCATTGCAGTGATGAAAGACGCGAAGATCGTTGAATTGAATGCAGCAGATGAATTGTACCGGTATCCGGAAACCGATTATACCCGCAAACTGATCGACAGCATTCCGAGAACAAATTAAAATCTTTTTATGCAAGTACTGCTATAATAGCTATTCAAATAGCTAATGCTGTATAAATATTGCTAGTTTAAAGAAATATTATACTGAACGATCTCATTTTTGCTGTTAAGGTAAATAAATGAATTGGTTGAAATGAAAGTAAGCTTGCTCTTATTTTCACCTTTTCCTATATCTAATTTTTCTATATATTGATTGAATGGTGGTTTAAGATTTTTCCTAGCATAAAAATCCTTAGAAGTACTATCGCTATAAATAAAATATGCCTTATTTCCGGCAATGATAAAATCATCAAGATAATAGTCATATAATATTCTGCCATTTAACATATCGACAGTGTAATCATTGTTTGTATATGGAGTAGTGATAGATTTTCCATCATATATATTATATAGAGCATTTGTATATTGAAAATACAAGTATTTATCATGCAGCTCAGGATAAATGCTTTTAGGTATAGTATCAGCTTCAAATATTTTTCTTAAGTCATATTTCATAGTTTTTAAGATAGTAATACTGTCCTTATTTGCTTTTGCTTCTACTAAAAAATAGTTGTGCTTTTTTTCTATCCCATCACTATAAGTGTTAAAAACAAACCTCTTTTTATCTCTGAAATAAACGAAACCAGAAGGAGAAATACTAAGATTTTCTTGAACTTTTTCTAACGGTATTTTTACAAACGATATATAATTTGATTTATAGTTTATTCGAGCAAGCAAGGGTAACTTGTAAAGTATAATACCTCCTGTATCCGTGATAACAGGATATGGCACAGATAGCATTATTAATAGATCTGATGTATCTGGGACCACTTTTTGAAAAATAGGTTGTGCAAATCCGAATTGCTTAAAAGCATCATAATATTCACAATAAAGCTTATAAGTGGAAGAGTCTGAGTCCATAATCGTTAAAATATCCTTTGTCTGTAAAGAATCGGGTATGAAATGAGATAGAGGATTACCATATTTGTCAATTACATAAACCTCTTGCTGAACAGGATCGAAAGTTACAAATTTATTATTTACCGCATAAATTGAGCAAAATGTTGGCTGAATAGAATCAGGAATTTTGCATCGAATAACTTTTTTAAATATGGTTGAAGTATCTAAAAAAGTCCATATATGGCGGAAATCACATTGAAAAACAGGTTTATTACTTTTGTTAAATAAATATACCTCCGAAATATTTTTATTATTTAGTTGATTAAATAAGGTATCTGAAAGCATGGTTTTAATATTACTATTCAGACCAGGCATGTATGCACTTAGAAATCTTTTATAAATATATTTGTCTTTATCGGGAAACACCAATGTAACATCAAATCCTTTATTATTAATTTGATTAAGCGCACCCTGTCCGAAAAAGCATGTTATACATTCCCTTTTATTAATTTTAATAAGAAAATTCTTTCCACCTTTAGCTAAAAAGGTGGAAAGAAGAAGAAAACAAAACAAAATGTATTTCATGAAATATCAATTATAATGGACATTAATTAATGATTTAATAAACTGGTACTGTTAAGTGTCTTTCTGTTTTCACCATTACTTTACTTGAACTGTAACGCTTTCTATTCTACCATCATCATCTTCAGTAAGAGTATATGATTCAAGTGGAATATTTTGTTGCCCGAATGGATTTGGACCTGGTGAATTCAGTATCAAAGTCCAAGTTCCATCATCATTTTGCGCTAATGATAGACAATTATCTGTATTTGGCGGGGGACAAGTTATTATATAAAATCCTTCTCCGAATTGTGATACAGTTCTTTGTCCTGGCACAACAATAACATTTCCTGCATTTGCACTAATTGTAAAAACAATAAGGAATGCAATTGCACTTAGTAATTTTTTTCATAAAGATAAGTTTTGATTAATAATATAATTAGTTTGTAAGGCAAAAATATGTTACTTTTTTTTTTTTGCAAGTTTTTTATGAAATAATTTCAAAAATAACATTTAAATAACATTAACTGAGAATATGCCTACCTTTACATTTAAATTTGAAGGTATTATGGCAAGAAAAAAGAAAAGCAAACACAGAACAAGCAAAAATACGCTGGCTTACAATATATTGGGGGTATTCGGAAAACATCCCTTCAGGGCAATGAATTACAAACAGATCTCCAAAGAGCTGGGAATCAAAGACCAGGCGGGAAAAGACCTGGTAGATAAGCTGCTGGTAGATCTGTCGGCAATGGACGAACTGGAAGAAGTTAGAAAGGGAAAATACAAATTGCACCCCGACAGCATTTCGGAGCACGCAAAATACGCCACGGGAAAAGTGGATATGCTGCGCACAGGGAAGGCATATATTATAAAGGATGAAGGCGGTGAGGACATATTCATCGCCCCCAACAACACCTACCATGCATTGAACAACGACCGGGTGAAGGTCCTGCTGTTTCCCCAAAGAAAGGGCAAAAAACCCGAAGGTCAGATTGTGGAAATTTTGCAACGCTCCAAAGATCATTATGTGGGTGTGATTGATGTGAGCAAGAAATATGCGTTTCTTGTGCCCGATAACATCGACATTCCCGTGGATATTTTCATCCCGAAGGAAGACCTGAAAGGCGCCAAAGACGGCGAGAAGGTGGTGGCCCGCATCACCGAGTGGCCGGAACATGCCAAAAACCCGTTTGGTGAAGTAGTGCATGTACTTGGTAAACCCGGGGACAACAATGTGGAAATGCAATCCATTCTGGCTGAATTTCAGCTGCCGCTGGATTTTCCCGACAAACTGGAGAAAGAAGCGGCTAAAATCCCAACAGAGATAAGCAAAGAAGAGATCAAAAAAAGAAAGGATTTCAGAGATATATGGACCATTACGATCGATCCAAAAGATGCCAAAGACTTTGATGATGCGCTTTCGCTTAAAAAACTGGAAAACGGAAACTGGGAAGTAGGTATTCATATTGCCGATGTTTCCCATTATGTGAAACCTGATTCGGTGATTGACAAGGAAGCCGTTCAACGTGCCACCTCCATCTACCTCGTTGACCGTGTCGTCCCCATGCTTCCGGAAAAATTATCAAACAATGTTTGTTCGCTGCGACCCAACGAAGAAAAGCTTTGCTTCTCGGCAGTTTTTGAACTGGATGAAAAAGCCAAAGTGCATAATGAGTGGTTTGGCAAAACCATCATTAACAGCAACCGGCGTTTTAATTACGAAGAAGTTCAGGAAATCATCGAAAACAATAAAGGCGAATTTGTGGATGAGATCAACCTACTGGACAAGCTGGCCAAAATACTACGTGCCGACAGGTTCAGAAAAGGATCCATTAATTTCCACTCGCAGGAAGTGAGGTTTGAACTGGATAAGGATGGAAAACCGCTGAGTATATTTATCAAGGAACAAAAGGATTCAAACCGCCTCATTGAAGATTTCATGTTGCTGGCCAATCGGAAAGTAGCGGAGTTCATTGGAAAGAAAAAAGAAAAACAAAAAGCCAAAACCTTTGTCTACCGCGTGCATGATGAACCGTCGCCGGAGAAATTGAGCACTTTTATTCAATTCGTTCAAAAACTCGGCTACCAGGTAAATTTTAACAACAAGCAATCCCTGGCCAAATCATTCAATCGTTTGTTTGAGCAGGTGGCCGGAAAAGGGGAAGAGCATATGATCGAAAGCATTGCCATCCGCACCATGGCCAAAGCCGAGTATTCCACAGATAACATCGGACATTACGGACTGGCTTTCCCTTATTACACGCATTTTACCTCCCCCATCCGCCGCTACCCGGATCTGATGGTGCATCGCCTGCTGGAAAGGTACCTGGAGGGAAAATCCCCGGCCAATAAAGACGAATACGAAGAACTTTGCATTCATTCCTCCCAAATGGAACGCAATGCCGAACAGGCCGAAAGAGATTCCGTTAAGTACAAGCAGGGCGAATATATGCTGGACAAGATCGGGAAAGAATTTGATGCCCTGATCTCCGGCGTGAGTAAATGGGGCATTTATGCCGAGATCAAGGGAAACAAATGCGAAGGCATGATCCGTTTAAGCGACCTGAAAGATGATTATTATTACCTGGATGAAGACAATTACCGGGTGATGGGTCAGAAATTTGGCAGTACTTACGCCCTCGGTGATGACATTCGCATCCGGGTGAAGCGCATTGACCTGAGCCGTAAACAAATGGATTACGAGCTGGTGGATTAAGACCGGTCTTTTAATTCTATGGGAATTCTTATGTTGAAAACCGTACCTTTCTCTTTGGATGTGGAAAAGGCCGCTTTCCCCTGCAAATAATCCTCCGTGAATAACTTGATGCTGTAGGTTCCCAGCCCACGGTTATTGCCCTTTGTGCTAAAGCTGCGCTGGAAGATCTGCATGCTAACATCCTTCGGTATGAATTTTTGATTATGCACCCAAAAAACAACAGTTTCCTTTTCCATATTGCAACCAATCCTGACTTTGCCATTATCAGGCGTTGCTTCCAGTGCATTTTTCAATATATTGATCAATACCCTCCGCAACAGCACGGGATCGGTTTTAATGGTCTGCTGCGGGAATTCATTCTCCACTTGAATGCTTTTGGATTCGGCAATAAAACTGTACCGTAAGCTGCTTACAACATCATTCACCAACTGCCCGCAACTAATCGTGTCGATATCCAGTTCATATTCTTTGTTTTCCGCTGCAGTGAGGTATTTGAAACCATTTATCTCCTCAATAAGTTCCTTGCTCAACCGGTCTGCTATATCAACAAATTCATCCTTTTGTTCTTTGTTTTCCGGATCATTCACAAAAGAAAGATAACTGCTAATGCCGCCTGCGGTATTTAACAGATCATGATAAAACAATCTTTCCAGTACCCTTTTTCTTTTCTGATGGCTGATATCCTCCAAATTCAGCATGGTGTAATGCTGTCCGTTAATCTGTAAAGGGCTTGCCACCACTTTCAGGTCGAAGTGATGTTTTTCCCCTTTGATCTCCGCAGCGATGCGTGTTTCATAGGTTGCTTTTTCCCTGCTTTTTTGGGAATCCAGTATAGCATTTACCGCACCGCAATAAAAGCAGTTTTCCGAGGTGCCGCAGCCGCCCTCCTGCATGTCACTGTTCAGGCATCCAAGGGCTTCGCCCGGGCGTTGCCCGAGAATGGATTCCACATTGTATGCACCCAGTGTATCAATGAAGGCATGATTGGCAAACAATATCTGCCTTTGCTCATTAATGATAGCTATAAGCGAATTGGAGGCATTCAAGATTTCTCTGATAAAAGGAGCTGAGATGATCAGCCTGTTATCGTAAACGATGCTGTTTTGGCTTGCTCTTTCTGCCGGAGCAAAATCTGTGTCCATTTGCATAAGTATTTAGGCTTTTTCTTCAGTTTTCCCCGACAATAAAGTTATGAAATATCCAAGGACCGGGCTTAGGATCATGCAATAGAAGAATGACCATTCCACCCCGATCTTTCTCTTTTTTCCCATTGTTTCGGAAATGACAAGTGACAATATATACCAGGCAAGAAATATGACAATTACAATTGCTTCTATCATCTTTACTGTTTTTTAATAATAGAAAATAATTAGAAAAATGATGGGGATAATGATTCCAAGCAATGTTAGCCAGGCACCTCTTCCTGTGATCCCCGTTCTGCCTTTCAAAATAAAAAGCCCCGAAATGGCGATCAGGATAAGCGCACCCGCAAAAATATCCGAGAACCAGGTCCACCAAACCACGGGGTTATAATGCAAATAATTCATTTCTTTCAATATGGGACGTGGTTTGGTCAGTTCTATCAATCCCTGCCCTGTAACCAAATGCACGGTGGCCGTGCCCTCCTCCAAAAAGATCTTTACATAATCTTCATTGGGAAAATAATGCTTTTTATATCCATCCGCCTCACCGTAATTATCCAGCATATCAATGATTGCCGATTTGTCAACTCTTTCAGGGATCTCCACCTGCATTTGTTTTGTGGTCACTTCATAATTAGGATTCCAGTCTTTTAAGTGATTGATCGCAATTCCCGATACCGAATAAATGATCACCATGCCAAAAAACAGGTAACCAAAATCCCGGTGAATGGCCCTGTTCCATTTTCTCCACTTGAATTTCATCTTCTCTGATTATGATAGAAAACAAAAATAAAAAAAGGCCGGATTACAACCGGCCATTTTTATTATTCTTTGAGATAATATCTTACATATTATCGGTTTCGGGTTCTTCCACCACTTCATATTCACTGGCAACAATTGAATAAAAAGAAAGATGGTCAACGCCTTTTTCTTCCATTTCGTTGCGGTAATTGGCAATTTGTTT
>JAWOBQ010000169.1:0-8149 GCA_046484255.1 Bacteroidales bacterium
GTAATTTTTAACCGTGTCGATGCCGAAAAGCAATTTATGGGTTTAATGACTTTCCCTGGCAATCGTCCGTATCTGAAAGATGTGGTGGTTGCAAAGAACTATTTAAACGAAAAAGAACTGCGGGCCCTGGGGCAAATTGTTTCGGGTTACTTAGACTTTGCTGAACGACAAGCCGACCGTAAGCAAACCATGACAATGAACGACTGGGCAGCACATTTAGACCGCATTTTGACCATGAGCGGAGAAAAACTACTGCAAGGAGAAGGAATGGTAAGCCACGACATAGCCGTAGAAAAGGCCACCAGCAAATACAAAAAATATCAGCAGGAAACATTGAGCGAAGCAGAAAAAAACTATTTGGAGAGTCTGAAAACTATAGAGCAGAAAGCAAAAGAGAAAAAATGAGCACGTACATCAGTGAAAATACCATAGAAGAATTCACCATAAAATTATTGAAGCATAATGGCTACGAATACATTTATGCCCCTAACATAGCACATGACGGAGAAACACCTGAAAGAACAAGCTATGAAGAAGTTTTACTTTTAGGCAGGTTACGTGAGTCGATTCGAAGAATAAATCCCACAATTCTACCTGAAATTCAGGATGAAGTCCTAAAAGAATTGAACCGCATCCATTCACCGGAGCTTATCACAAATAATGAGAAGTTTCATCAGATGCTCACCGAAGGCATTAAAGTAACCTACCAGAAAGATGGAAATGAAAGAGGGGATTTGGTTTGGTTGATTGACTTCAATACGCCTGAAAATAATGAATTTATTGTATCCAATCAGTTCACCGTGGTTGAAGATGGTATTAATAAACGTCCTGATGTTGTTTTGTTTGTGAATGGAATTCCGTTGGTTGTATTGGAATTAAAAAATGCAGCTGACGAGAAAGCTACTATGAAAACGGCTTTTAATCAAATACAAACCTATAAATCAACTATACCTAATTTATTCACATATAATGCATTTACAATAATATCAGATGGTTTAGAGGCCAGGTCAGGAACGATTTCTTCCGGGATGAGCCGTTTCATGGCCTGACCTGTCTGCGTGCAACGCACAGGCAGATGGAACAGGTACTTCAAAAACCAATGAAGAAATTGACCTGTCTGCGTGAAACGCACAGGCAGAAACCACAATCCGGCAAGTAATTGTAACCGGCAACTTACAATGTACATTTTTTCGTAACTGGTGCTGTACAAAAAACAGCAATTAGTGATGTACATTTTTTCATTTTTCGGTCGGTCAAATGGCTTACTCCCCCCCTAATCCGGGCTAAATAAAGCGAATATTTCGTAATTTTCTTATTGCCAATCCGGCAGATATTGACCCCCTTAGTTTGAAATGGGAAATGAAATCCGGACTCATAGTTGTATTTATTTTTTCGAGTGCATTAATTTCAGGCCATCTGCTGCCTTGCGAAAGTCTTGAAATAGATTACTATGTCTACGACTTTCGGCGCCTTGCATCTGACCTAAACGTAATGCATGAATAATACAGGTTAAGGATAAGTGATTGTTTTATAAAAAGATTTTGTATCTTTGAGGGAACAAACGATCCCGCGAAGGGGGGATTCAGTGTGTCCTTTTTATCCCGGACTCAAAAATATAAGGCAGATACTTTATACGTTTCATAGGCAAAACGTTATGAATGGATAAAAACGAATAATTTAATGCATTGGTTTTGGTTGGCATTGTTAACGGCTTTATGTGAAGCATTAAAGGATGTGTTCAGCAAGCACAATCTGAAAAGCATAAGCCCATATATTATTGCCCTGGCAATGCGTTTATTTTCAGTGCCATTATTGTTACCGGTCTTGTTCTTTATCGAAATACCGGATTTGGGAGACAAGTTTTGGCTTGCTTTATGCGTTGGGGGTTCAATGAATGTCTTTATTACGATCCTGTATTTAAAAGCCATTCAGTATTCTGACCTTTCGGTGACCGTACCCATGGTTACATTTACCCCCATGTTTTTGCTTATAACATCTCCGCTTATTGTCGGGGAATTTCCCGGTTATTATGGAATTGCCGGGATACTATGCATCGTTTTAGGTTCTTATATGCTGAACATCCATACCGTCCGCAAGGGGTTTTTTGCTCCATTTAAGGCTCTTATAAAAGATAAAGGCCCCCGATATATGCTTGGGGTGGCATTTTTATGGAGTATTACCGCCAATATCGATAAAGTCGGAATACAAAATTCAGGGCCTGTATTTTGGGTAATTTCCATATCTGTGTTTTTAGCTATTGGGATGCTGCTTGTTGTTTTATTATTGGCCAAAAAACATCTTAAGCAAATCAAAACAAAGGCACTTGCATTGTTCCCTGTGGCTCTTTTTTCAGCACTGACCCTGGTTTTTCAGATGCTTGCTATCCAAATTACCCTTGTAGCCTATGTGATATCCATAAAGCGTACCAGTGCCTTAATGGTCGTTGTCTTAGGGGTGTTACTATTTAAAGAAAAAGGCTTTTCGCAGCGGATCACAGGAGCTATTATTATGCTTGCCGGGGTGATGTTGATCTCTCTGTTTTGATAAAAAAGAATTTAGCGGTTGCAGATATAGTTGAAGTCACAGTACACGCATACTTTATCATCTTCGGTTTGGGTAAAGGGAATATTTTCATCCAGCAGCTCACGCACCTGCTTGTATAGCACTTCTTCGAACTGTTCCCGTATTTCCGGGCTGATGCCTGTTTCTTTACCTTTTTTAAAAAAGATAGAATTTTTCCCGGGGTTTGCCAGTAGCATGATCCCCCCTTGCCGGGCTTCCGGGGAGCTTTTCATTTTACTGTATATCCAGTCGTAAAACAAAACCTGTATGGCTTCTCCTGTTTTCAGTTCATCCATTCGGTTAAAGTCTGTATTTTGCGACAGGGCATAGGGGTTTACATTTCCGGTTTTATAATCAATAACACGGGTGTTTCCGTCAAGCATATCAATTCTGTCGGCGTTTCCATGAAAGTGAACTTCATATCCTTCGATGGTTTCCGTGTGCGTCAATTTTTCTTCAACGCTTTTGATGATCAGGGCATGATTACGTGCTGTTTCTTTTTCCGCATCCAGAAAACGGTTTATCAGTTTTTCCGCCAGGTCGACCATCAGCTTGTTTCGGCCGTGATCCATCATTTCCCCGGAATATTCCGGAGGTAAATGCGTGATGACATATTCCCTGACTTGTTTTTTCATTTGCTGCAGGTATTCCGGTTCCACTTTTTTTCCGGCGCTTTCCTGCTCAGGGCGGTATATATCTTCCAGCACTTCATGCACGGCATTGCCGAATACATGCATAGGGATGGTTTCTTCTACGGGCTCGGTTGTTTTGAGCTTCAGGATATAGTGGAAATAGTATTGCAGGCTGCAATTGTTGAGTTTTTTCAAGCCGGAGGCCGAGAGTCCTCCATTATTTTCTTTCCGCAATGCCGTTTTTAGATCGCTAAGCACTTCCGGCGTTTTTTCAATGCTGATGTTGCGTGTTTCTGTTAGGGCTGCGGGGGGGGTGAGCAAGTTGTGGCTGATAGTGATATTGCTGTTGTAATCCTTCAGTTCATGCCTGATCTGCCTGATAAACCGGCTTTGGTCATTACTTCCCAGGGTGCCCGCTTCTGTGTTGTATAACAGCTCAACATTTTTTGCCCGCTGAAGGAGCCTGTAAAAGTGATACGCATAGATGCTGTCATTATCTCGATAAGTGGGCAATCCGAACTTACGGCGGATATCAAAAGAGATAAGTGAATTGAACGCTTTTGAGGATGGCAGAGCTCCTTCATTTACAGAGAGCAGTATGATGTTCTCAAAGTCCAGGGCGCGGCTTTCCAGCATTCCCATGATCTGTATCCCTTTGAGTGGTTCTCCGGAAAAGGGGAGGCAGGCATTCAAAACTGTTTTTTGCAGTAGTTTTTCCAGGTCATTCACACTATCCAGAGTGTTTGTTTGTGCCAGGATGTTTTTTACTTCTATCAGCCGGTCGCAGATCAGGGCGGCACTGTGGTTTTCGATTTTCATGCTTTCCTGTTGGCCGGTGGTATCGTACAGGGAAGCCGTTAAATCGATCATTAATTCAAGCAGCTCTGCAGGCCCGGTGGTTTTACCCATCAGGGATGCCAGGGGTTCCGGCAGTAATGCCTTTACTTCATCTGGATTGTAAAATACCCTTTTTCGGGTAAGCATTTGTTCACGGATAGTATGGTGTTCAGCCAGCAGGCTATGCGTAACCGGGAGGCTGATAAGCTGAAGCAACTCTTCTATGTGGGTCAGCTCCCTGTTGAAGCGCTGTTTGTTCAAGGCTGCTTTAAGGATCATCTTTATCAGGCTGGCTGTCGAGCTGTATTTTACCGGAAAGCCCATGGTAACGTTAATGCCCTTGATATTGTCGGGAAGGCTGTTGAGTACGGGAAGCAACAGGCTTTCATCGGCCAGCACCACGGCGGTTTTTTCCTCTGTAAGTGTTTTGTCCTTTCCTTCTGATCCTGAGATCAGACTCTCAAGTATCTCTCCGGCCTGCCTTGCCTGCCCGATGTTGCCCGGAACACCACAGATATTGATCTCACCATGTTTTTCTTTGTAAGCATTGCCCAGCCACTTAAAGTCCCTGCTTTTGGCTTTTTCCCGGAGGAACTTACCGGCTTCGTGGAACGGATTTTCCGTATAAAAGCGATCGGCATCGTAGAATTGCGTGAGCTTTCCTTCTTTTTTCAATGCTTTTAGGAGTTTTTCTTCACATTCGTTATGGGCGTAAAACCCGGCAAAGATAAAATGCTGCCATTTGTGGTGATCAAGCAGTATTTTGGATTCGTAGACCGCTCTGATGGCCATTCCGTTGTATGCTTTACGTTGCTTCAGCAGCGAGTCACGGAGTTTTTGGTAATAGGTGTTGAGGGTCCGGAAAAATGAGACATATTGCTTTTCGTTATCCGTGAGCTGGTCTTTGTCGGGGCGCCATTTTTCCAGAGCCTTTGCCTCGCTGAGAAAGTCAAACAGCCGGGAGGCATCGGCCAGGTTTTCGTCTATGGCATTAAAATCCTGCACCATCATAGGGGCCCAGCTTAAAAACTTATCCAGGCTGGCTTTATCCTCACTGCTGATTTGCTGGTGTATGCGAAACAGCTCTATTAGCAGGGCTGATGGATCAACAGGCTCAAAACCGGAAGCTTCAAAAATAAAATCCTCAACAGAAAAAATATCCGGCATCCACATCACGGAAGACGTGTGTTTGGGAAGTTCTTTTTTCAGATAGGCTACAGCACGCCGGCTGGGTAGTACCACAGCCAGTCCGGCAGTGTTTTCATGGTGGTTTTCGGTGATATGCTTTGCCAGTTGTTTTAGGAATGTTTCCACGATCGTTGGTTTTTTATTTGCGTCCGGTATAAAAACACACAATTTTCTCAACCGCCGGGGATCAGCTTTGCCGTATTCCAGGAGGTTGCCTGATTTTCAGTAGCTTTATCCTTTAGCTGCGGAAGCAAAAAGCCGCTGAAGATCAAAAGTAAATTTTTCAGCCCGGGCGCTTATTTCGATTTCACAAGACCAAAAATAAGCAAAAATGCCGGGATGTCGAAATATTTCGGGGATAATAATTCCGGATCGCCGGGAATGGCTTTTGCTAAGTTGTTTTCAGCATAGGATGGAGGGGGGTTCTTGCTTACACTTCCAGGTTGGACATTTCTTCCGTAATCGTAAAGGGGTACTCCGGATATTCATAAACCGGCATACGTAACTCTGTTTCGCCTATAGAGTAGCCATAGACGTTTTTATATTCATCCATATTTTCGCCCATTTCTTTCATTTGGAGCAGGAAGTCGAACATGGTTTTGGATTCCACAATGGTGATCTTCCCCATTTTGTCGATAATCGGGCTGTGTTTGCGTGTGGCATCATGATCAAACTCCAGAATTCTTCTGCCATCATAGGTGATCCCGATGGTGCGGAAGCTGTTACTTTTTCCTACGCCGGGCATATTCAGCACATTACGGTCTGTGGCCAGAAATGGCAGTTTATATTGTTCACGGATCAGGTTAATATTATTGATCATTTTATCCGCATTTTCAGGGAATTTGCGGATAGTTTTGTATTCTTCGGATGATATTTCGCCCAACACTTTTTCTTCCGTTCGCTCTTGTATAGATCGCGCGTTATTGGCAAAGTTATGGGCATTTTCCATATATCCTTTTACTGTAAAGGTATAGTATGTCAATACCCCTATATCGTTAAGCACTTTTCGCAGTTTGGCGGTATGTCCTTTGCGTGAAACGGCAGCGGTAAATACTTGTTGGTTGGTGACGGTCCATCCGGCTTCACGGAGTTTTTTGATGCTTTCGGCAGATTCGGGCGTGATTTCCATGGCAGATTCATAATGGGTTTGGATCACAAATTGTTTTACGCCCACTTCCGAGGCTTTAGTTTTAAACTCATACAGCAGTTGTACCAGCTTGGGGGTGATACGTTGCGGCAGGTAAATGGGTAAACGGGTTCCGAGTCTGACCCGCAGCAGTTCGGCTTTTTTTCTGCCTTCGGGCAAATCTTTATTCTTTTCCTTTTTTCGCCGGGCCATATTATATGTAGCATCCAGGATCCGTTTAAGTGATTTGCTTGAACTCATTAAAGCATCGCCGCCGGTTATCAGGATATCGCGCAGTTGTGTATCCTCTTCAAAATACTTCATCAGGTTTTCCAGTTTTTTTGGCCAGGTATCCCGTGGTTTAAGCTTATCCAGCTCGAAGTTTAAATTGCCTCTCTGGAAGTCGTACATCCGTTGACAGCTTGTGCATAATCCGCCACATGCCCTGCCCATGGAGTCCGGGATCAGAATGGCCACTTCCGGATAGCGGCGGTGGATATTTTCACCCTCAGGAAGCAACCATCCGGCAGCATTGGGCTTGCCCGGTTCTACACGGTCTTCTTTTTCCCAGGCATTGATATGGCCAAATTCATTGATCAGCTCCCGCGAATAAATGATATAATCACGAATGGCTTGATCAGAAGCAATATAACCTTTTATTTCCCGTGTATTTAGCAAGGACAGGTAATAGGGGTTTACAAAAAACGGGATCCCGGCTTCCCGGGCATCGTGCAGAACCTGCATAGTCTCAGGGCTCAGGGAATAACCCAGCATCTCATTAATGATCTCCGGCGTACGGCAGGCAAAACGCAAATGAAACAGGCGGTCTTTCCACCACTCTTTAGCTGTTTTTAGCTTTTCTTTACGCCCGCTATCAGGGTGCTCAAAATAAAACTTACGGTCTTTAAGGCTCCCTTCTTCAATTTTGTCAATAATAATGTTCAGTATGCGATCCTGGTTTTCCCGCCGCATGTTTATAACTTCCTCATCCAGCCCTGAAGGATGACGCTCCATCCACTCCAAAACAGTCTCAGTTGAAGGTAGCTCCGGATCCCGGGTGGCCTCCAGCTGACCGAATAATGCCTCCATGTCCTTGTAAAATGCTGGTTTTCCGCCTCCTGTGCCATCTGTAAGACCACGCCATAAGATCTTGAATGGCTCGTTTATATATTTTTCACCCCGTAAATTCGGGTCTTTTATTGTTTTGCCGGTATTGTCAATATAGTCAAGAATGCGAATAGCAGCGATATCTTGCCACCTCAGTTTGTTGTAAGCAGATTTCCCTTTCTCTTCCCGGCTGTAATAATCCATGGCAGTTTTATTGCCGGAAAGCACTTGTTTTGCCCAACCGGAAAGTGCAGCTTCAAAATCTTTGTAATGAGAAGATTCATTTAAAATAGTGTTAAGCGTTGGATGCTTTTTCAGCAATATTGTGATCAGTCTTTGTGAATATCCACTTATGGAAACGTGTTCAAGCTTTTGCATTAATGAAATAAAATTTTAAATTTGACATTATAAATGAGTTTTGCCTGATAGAAATCGTTAGCTTTAAAAAAACGCATGCAAAAATAACAATTTTTCTTTGCTTTTGCCGGGATGTTATATCCTGCTGAATGAAAGAAGAAAAGGCTTATGCCATTTTGAATTTTATAGCTCAGACACCTGGCTTCAGGCATGCAAAAACGATGCGTTTATCTTATCTGAAATGACTTAAGTTAATCGTGTTTTTCGGTTGTTCAAAAGACTTCTCTTCATAAAAGATGTTGTTAAATGCCGCATAAATGGACAAATATGTAAGGGGTAA
>JAWOBQ010000205.1:0-5626 GCA_046484255.1 Bacteroidales bacterium
CTAAATTTATCACAGCCGCTAAAAATCAGCTTTACCCCATCCCTAAAGGGTGGCTGATTTTCAGCGGCTTCACCCTTTAAGGTTTGGGGCAAAAAGCCGCTGAAAATCAAATATGGCCTTTTTAGACTGGACTCATTCACTTGAATGTTCTATTTTTGCAGATATTTCATAGCATTTTCATGAATTAAAAAAGGATGGATATACTTTTGATTGACAACAATGATTCGTTCACCTATAATATAGTGGAAATGCTTCGGCAAACCATCAAAAACCGTTTTCCGGATGATAGCCTTAACATTATAATACGGTCTGTTGATGAATTTGCTTTCGCGGAGGCCGAAGAGGCCTGGAAACTCATCATTTCCCCCGGTCCCGGATTGCCTGAGGATTACCCTGTGTTGTTCAATATTATGGAGCAATTGGCTTCAACAAAAAGTATTTTGGGAATTTGTCTTGGATTTCAGCTTATTTGCCGTTTTTTTGGCGCCGCATTGTATAACTTGCCTGATGTAGTCCATGGACAACCCCGGAATGTGAAAGTTATGGATAAAAATGCCCTGTTATTTCGGGGGGAACAAAACATGAAGGTGGGTTTGTATCATTCCTGGGCTGTGAGAAATGAAAGTATGCCTGACACATTAAATACAACAGCCGTTTCTGATGAAGGTATTATTATGGGGGTACAACATAAAACTTTTGATATACATGCTGTTCAGTTTCATCCGGAATCGTATATTACTGAAAACGGAAAAGCTTTGTTTGAGCGTTTTTTAATGGGATAAGGCTGGTTTATCTTTTAATACTCTTGAGCCCGGAATACAACATATCCATGTTTCTCAACACCTGAAAATCGAAGGTCGCCTTTTAGGCCGGGCTCAGTTTTCTTTATGAAGATATTGCTCAATTAAACGGGGAATAGCATAATCGTCGATTTTTTCCCGGGGGATTTTTATCCAGGAGGGTGGGATATTCTTTGGTTCTTTGGAATATTTTATCCTGATAAATTGAGCAAAAATATTTTGATGGCTCAGTAAATGCTTATAAGCAGGCGAAAACCGTAGGTGAATTTTACTTTGTGCTGGAAATAATGTTTCCAGGTTTTTCAAAGTTTCCGTAGTATTTAATAACTTATTATCCTCTATCATTGGAAATTCAAATAGCATATGCCAGATATCGTTTTTTTTGCGTTGCCGGATATAGAAATAAGGTTTTGTGGAGCTTTTGTTTTCAATGATCAGGTAATTAAAATACCGGTTTTTTTTCTTTTGTGTTTTGTATTTTACCGGTAGTTCATTCACCATACCTTCACTGTAAGCCATACAGTAAGAATTAAGCGGGCAATTTATGCAGTCTGGATTTTTGGGTTTGCAATGCAGGGCTCCGAATTCCATTATTGCCTGGTTAAAGCTGCCCGGATTTTCTTCCTGCATCAGGGTTGCACAAATTGCTTTGATCTTGTTGTATGTAGTAGAGTTTCCGGTATTTTCCCTTATGTCAAAAAGCCTGGAAATGACTCTTTTTACATTTCCATCCACTGCAGGTACCGCTTGGTCAAAAGCTATGGATGCAATGGCAGCAGCAGTATAATCACCTACACCTTTAAGTTTTAGCAATTCTTTAAAGGTGCCGGGAAAGCTTGAATGATAATCCTTTACGATCTGATTGGCCGTAGCATGCAGGTTCCTGGCCCTGCTGTAATAGCCTAACCCCTGCCACATACGTAGTATTTTCTCTTCTGAAGCATTGGCAAGGGCATTTACATTGCGGAATTCGCTTGTAAACCGGTGATAATATTTTAATCCTTGCTCCACCCGTGTTTGCTGTAAAATAATTTCAGATAACCAGATCGTAAAAGGATCTTTTGATCTCCTCCAGGGGAGATTTCTTTTATTGGCTGTATACCAAGAAATAAGATTTTTCGTTAAACTCATATAGCATGCAAAAATGTAGAGTTTTATGCTGATAAACAAAAAAATATTGATTTTTTTTTGTTATTGGGAAAAAATAACTATTTTTGCACACAAAATGAAAACCTAATAATTTTAAAAATAAAGAATTATGACAAAAGCTGAACTAATTGCAGAAATTGCAAGCAAAACAGGAATTGAAAAAGTAACTGTACAAGCTACAGTTGAAGCTTTCATGGAAGCCGTAAAAAAATCATTGACAAACAATGAGAATGTTTACTTGAGAGGTTTTGGAAGTTTTATTGTTAAGCATCGTGCTGAAAAGACCGGTCGTAACATATCCAAAAATAAGACCATTATTATTCCTGCCCATTACATTCCTGCTTTTAAACCCTCCAAGACCTTTGTGAAAGAGGTTAAGGAATCGGTTAAGTAATTATTTAAAATAAAGGATTCTGAATATGCCAAGCGGGAAAAAACGTAAAAGACATAAAATGGCTACGCATAAGCGTAAGAAGCGCTTACGTAAAAACAGGCATAAGAACAAATAGCCTGGTAATCAATGTTTTTGACAATCAAGTACATAGGGTTTAACACTCTATGTATTTGATTTTTTATTCTGAACTCTTCTCCTCCTGTCTAATTAGTGTCTGTCTGTAAAGTCGAGTGTTTGATTCAGAATGTTCGAGTTCGAGTTTGCTCCGTCTTTATCGGGGGCTTGCGAAGTATTTAAAACAAGGAGTTTACTCTGTTAAATGAGTGTTTTAAGTACGGGCATAACGAAAAAATCGGACATTAAGGACAAGGGCTAATTACTATATTATCTAATCTAATCATAGGCTTTAATAGCCTGTTAAATTACGTATTGTGGATAAAGAGTTAGTTATTAATTCGGGAGAGACAGAAAGTGTAATTGCCTTGCTGGAGGATAAGAAACTCATCGAATTACACAAAGAGCAGAGCAATAACCACTACTCAGTGGGCGACATATATCTTGGAAAAGTAAAAAAGATCATCAATGGGTTGAATGCGGCATTTGTCGATGTGGGATACGAGAAGGATGCTTTTTTGCATTATTTGGATTTGGGATCTCAAATTCAGTCGCAGATAAAGTTCACCCGTATGGCCATTAACAATGGTCAAAACGTGCACAGTTTGGATAAACTCAAGCTGGAGCCTGATATTGAAAAGACGGGAAAGATCAGCCAGGTGCTGAATCAAAATCAATATATTCTTGTACAGATTGCCAAAGAGCCTATTTCCAATAAAGGGCCGCGTTTATCTGCCGAATTATCTTTGCCGGGAAGGTATCTTATTCTGATGCCTTTTTCCAACAAAATTTCCATATCTCAGAAGATCAAAAATATCGAAGAGCGGAATCGCTTGCGTCGATTGGTAAAAAGCATAAAGCCCAATAACGTGGGTGTGATTATCCGGACCAACGCGGAAGATAAGCTTACGCGGGATCTGATGACAGACATGACCACGCTGATGCAAAAATGGGAGAATGCGGTCAGTAAGTTGCCTGATGCCCGGCCGCCGAAAAAAGTCTTTATGGAGGTAGACCGGGCCTCATCTATTCTCAGGGATCTGTTAAATGAGTCGTTTAACAATATTCATGTGAATGATCCGGAATTGCTGGAAGATCTTAAAACCTATGTAGGAAGTATTTCGCCGGATCAGAAAAATATTATTAAGTTGTATAAAGGGCGCAAGCCGATATTTGAATATTTTGGGGTGGAGCGGCAGATCAAGAGTTTATTTGGAAAAAAAGTTACATTAGACAGTGGCACTTACCTGATCATTGAGCATACAGAGGCCATGCATGTTATTGATGTAAATAGTGGTCAGCGCTTAAAAAAGAGCAAAGACCAGGAGGAAAATGCTTTAGCTGTCAACCTGGAGGCGGCAAATGAGATTGCCCGGCAATTGCGCTTACGGGATATGGGGGGTATAATCGTGGTTGATTTTATTGATTTACAGGAAAGCCAACACCGCCGGGATTTGTATGAAGGAATGAAAAAGGCTATGGAAATAGACCCGGCACGGCATACGATACTCCCCCCCAGTAAGTTTGGGCTGGTGCAAATTACACGGCAGCGAGTGCGTCCGGAAATGGATATGGAAACTTCCGAGAAATGCCCTGTGTGTAACGGAACCGGCATTACCAAAGCCAGTATCATTTTGGCCGATGAGATCGAAAACCATATCCGCTATCTTATTCAGGAGCAAAATGAACCGAAAATCAAACTGCATGTACATCCGTATTTGCATGCTTATCTTACCAAAGGATTGATATCAAGACAAATAAAATGGCTTTTCCGGTATAAAAAGTGGATCCCTATTAAGGCGAATAAATCATATCATTCCCTGAAATATAAATTTTATAACGCTAAAAACGATACGATAAGGATTTAAGTTTATGAGCGTTTCAAAAAATATAGGTTTTGAACAAGCGCTTAGCCGGGCTATGAAATATTGTGCTTATCAGGAGCGTTGCCGGGATGAGGTATTGAAAAAGTTGATACATTGGGGGTTGCAATATAAAAGCGAAAGAGAAAAAGTGTTGGCTGTTCTGGAGCAGGATAACTTTTTGGATGAGTATCGTTTTGCGTTACATTTTTCGGAAAGTAAACTAAAGCAGAATCAGTGGGGTAAGCTAAAAATTTCCGCGGCCCTGAAAAATAAAAATATTGCTGAAGATTATATCCATGCGGCTCTGGCGAACTTGCCCGAAGAACAGTATTGGGATACCCTGGTAAATGTTGCCCGAAAGAAAATTGAAACGAACGGCCTGGAAACCCGGGAGCAAGAGCACAAGCTTAAGCGATACTTACAGCAAAAAGGCTTTGAATTTGATCGAATCGAAAAAGCAATAAAAGAGATTATAGAAAAATGATAACACAAGATGCATTAAAAGACCTCAAAAAACGGATTGAGGACTTAAGGAGGTATCTTTGACGTTGACCGGAAGCGCATAGAGGTACAGGAGGAAGAGGAAAAAACCATGGATCCGGATTTTTGGGGAGACCCCAAAACGGCTGAAAGAACTTTAAAGGCCATCAATGCAAAGAAGCAGTGGGTTCAAAAGTACGATAAGGCAATCGTTGCTTATCAGGATCTGGAAGTTTTAATGGAATTTTATCAGGAGGAAGGGGAAGGGAGTACTTCGGAAATTGAGCAGAAGTACCAGGAGGTGCTTGAATATGTGGAGGGGATGGAGTTTTTAAACATGCTCAGTGGAGAAGAGGATCGCTTCGATTGTGTTTTACAGATCAACCCGGGTGCCGGGGGAACAGAGAGCCAGGACTGGGCGCAAATGCTGGAGCGCATGTATATTTCATGGGCAGAGAAGCATGGCTTTACATATAAGATCATAGACCGTCAGGAAGCCGATACGGCAGGGATAAAATCTGTGGCGATAGAGATAAGCGGCGATTATGCATTTGGATACCTGAAAGGAGAGAACGGAGTTCACCGGCTGGTTCGGATTTCGCCTTTTGATGCAGCTAAAAAACGGCATACTTCTTTTGCCTCTGTGTATGTATATCCTGTTGTGGATGATCATATAGAGATCGACGTTAACCCTTCGGACATTTATTGGGATACTTATCGGTCCAGCGGACCGGGGGGGCAACATGTGAATAAAACAGAATCTGCGGTGCGCTTGCATCATGAACCAAGCGGGATTGTAGTGGAATGCCAGGAAACCCGCTCTC
>JAWOBQ010000206.1:0-3561 GCA_046484255.1 Bacteroidales bacterium
CTTCTGGTATGTCATAGTTCTCTCGTTTCAGGTTCAAATTTATAGTAAAACTGAGGTGCCTGCATTATTCATATCCTTATAAACCCGGGAAACCAGAATTATGTTATTCATTAGTGTTTGTCCATAATGTCCGATATCTGCGTTGTTGCTCAAATTTTAAATCCTCATATACCTTAGTATACTGCGGTTTAAAATTTTTTTCACAAGCTTAATTATTTTTAAAGGTGTTCAAGAGCTCACTTCGTTCGGTTCGCACGCCCCGATAAAAAAAACGGGGTAAACACCCGATAAAAACGGGGCAGGCCTTGATCTCGAACATTATGAATCAAACACTCGACTTTATAGACAGACACTAATTAAATGCGATGGGCGCCCGACAGCTATCGGGGCAGGTGAAATAATACGTGATGTGTGGATGCGTGGATCAATCCTCCATGCCGCATTAAACGACAGGCAGAGGGATAAGTTAAAGGAAAAGGGGCTAGGGAGAACACCTGGAATTGATTTTCAATAACTGCCAATAATTTGAATTTTTATCCGGACTCAGAAATTGGAACGTATAGGATTTTCTTTAAAGATGATAACATTTTTTTTCTTAATATAAAGATTTTTCAGGATTATACATTATTTTTGTAAACGAAAGTTCTTAAATAAATAAGCAATATTCCAAACACTTTTAAAAAAAGATTAAGAGTAAATTAACAGGTTCTTCCTGTAATAAATAAAAACATATGAAAAAAATTATCATTTTTACTTTAGCTGCACTGTTTACTTCCCTGTCGTTAATCACCAATGCTCAGGAAGAGCAAGGAACAGACAAAGAATTTAAACCATTTCGTTTTGGCTTACATGCTTCTCCCTCTATTTCCTGGATCAAACCCGATACCGACGGCTATGAAATTGACGGGACCCGGATAGGTTTCGGCTATGGAATTTTAGCTGAATTCAATCTCACCAACAATTATGCATTGTCCACCGGCGTTGATATTGTTTATCAGGGCGGAAAATTAAGTTATTCAGACACTATTGAGTATAGTGGCGACAGAGAGGCTCTTGCTACAAGGACCTATAAGCTACAATACTTGCATATCCCTGCCATGCTAAGGATGTCCACTAATGAGATCGGGTATATTACATACTTTGCCAATGTGGGTCTGGGAACAGCGATCCGTATAAATGCCGTTTCGGATGATATTCTGGATGACGGTGATAATACAAAAAAACCGGATGTTGACATTAGCGATAAGATCTCTGCTTTAAAAACTTCCTTTATTATTGGAGTGGGAGCAGAGTATTCGCTGGCAGGGGACATAGCGCTTATGGGCTCGCTTAATTTTAACAACGGATTTAGCGATGTCCTTTCCGGGAAAAACATTGATGGCACGAAAGAAAATGCCATTGCCAATTACATTGAACTAAAAGTAGGTTTGATGTTCTAAAATCAAATTCAATGATTATTGCACTTGCTCAACTCAACTTCCATATAGGTAATTTTGATCAGAACACAACAAAGATCATCCGGGCTATAGAGGAAGCAGATAACAAAGGTGCTGATTTGATTGTTTTTCCGGAACTGGCGGTTTCGGGATATCCTCCACGGGATTTTCTTGAGTTCGACGACTTTATTGATCAATGCGAGAAAGCTTTACATGATATAGCAAAGCACTGTAATAATACAGCAGCGATAATAGGCGCTCCTGTAAAAAATACTGCCGCAAAAGGAAAGCGTTTATATAACACGGCCTGCTTTTTAAGCGATGGAGGGATAAAAAAGATCATAAAAAAAGCGTTGCTGCCCACTTATGATATCTTTGATGAATACCGCTATTTTGAGCCCGGACAGGATTTTTCCGTAATTGAATATCAAGGAAGCAAATTAGCCGTAACCATATGCGAAGACCTTTGGGGCCTTGGAGATAATCCGATGTATGCTATTAATCCCATGGATAAACTAATCGACCGGCATCCGGATATGATCATCAATATAGCAGCCTCTCCCTTTGACTACACCCGGCAAAGAAAACGCAGGGAAATTCTCCGTGCGAATGCTCAAAAATACAGCCTGCCTGTGGTTTATGTGAACCATACAGGCGCCCAGACAGAACTGATCTTTGACGGTGGCTCCATGGTCGTTGATCAAAACGGAGCCGTCCAACAACAACTCCCCTTTTTTGAAGAAAAAACAGAGCTGTTCAACACCGTCGACAAAACCCCTCAAACGTTTTCACAGAAGAAACCGGCACCTCCCAAAATGGAAATTCTCTTACAGGCTTTAGTTTTAGGAGTTGAAGACTATTTCAGAAAGTCTGGATTCAAAAAGGCAATACTGGGGCTTTCCGGTGGCATCGATTCTGCTCTAACCCTGGTATTAGCTACAAAAGCTCTTGGCCCGCGAAATGTAATGTCATTGATCATGCCCTCCCGGTTTTCCAGTGATCACTCCGTAAATGACGCTGTGGAACTGGCCAACACCCTGGGAAGCCCATTTGAAATAATATCCATTGAAAACATCTATCAAGCTTACGAAGAATCACTGAAACCCCATTTTCAGAACCTGCCCTTTAATACCGCTGAAGAAAATATCCAGGCCCGGGCCCGCGCTGTTTTACTTATGGCTTTCAGTAATAAATTCGGACATATTTTACTGAATACTTCCAATAAAAGTGAAGCAGCCGTAGGCTATGGAACCTTATATGGCGATATGTGTGGCGGATTATCCGTCACAGGCGATCTTTACAAAACGGAACTTTATGAACTGGCCGGCTATATCAACAATAAAGAAACACTTATCCCCCAAAACATTATCAATAAACCTCCATCAGCAGAATTAAGAGCCGAACAAAAAGATACTGACTCGCTCCCGGCATACCCTGTACTGGATGAGATTTTAGTTCGATACATAGAACAACAACAATCCCCCGGGGATATTATTGCAGCAGGATATGACAAAAAACTGGTGAAAAAAATTCTACGTATGGTCAACTCCAGTGAACATAAAAGATTTCAGGCCCCACCGGTACTCCGGATTTCACCCAGAGCATTCGGAATGGGAAGACGCATGCCCATCGTGGGAAAATACCTCATATAAAAAAACTCCTGCCAATCATAGGTGAAATGAACAGAAGTTTTTGAGAATAACCACACAGCTGGAATTTTATAACCCCTTGATTTTTAGCAAACCATCCCGTTTCCCCAATTGGACCTTTCCCGATATTACCAGAGCCCGCAATTTAGTACCTGCCGATAAAGTCGGAAGAGTCTGCTTCATAATGTCGAGAATAAGGTTTATCCCGTTTTTATCGGGTGCTTGACCCGTTTTTACCGGGGCGTGCGAACCGAACGAAGTGAACTCTTGAACACCTTTAAAAATAATTAAGAGTCCGGTCTAAAAACACTAAATGTATCACACAGCCGCTAAAAATCAGCTTTACTCCATCCCTAAAGGGAGGCTGATTTTCAGCGGATTCACCCTTTAGGGTTCGGGGCAAAAAGTCGCTAAAAATCAAATGTGACCTTTTTAGACCGGACTCAATTAAGGTTATGAAAAATTTTAAACCGCAG
>JAWOBQ010000242.1:0-6386 GCA_046484255.1 Bacteroidales bacterium
TCCCCGCTAAATAAAATTACATCTGCCTGAGCCCAGCCTAAAGCATTCATTTCTTTCCTGCTTGTGGGGATCATATATAATTTGGAGTCATCCATGCGACAAAAATATAAAATTATTGACCGGTCAAAAAAGTTCACATTTGATTTTCAGCAGCTTTTTAGCCCGAACCTTAAAGGGTGAAGCCGCTGAAAATCAACCACCATTTAGGGATGGGGTAAAGCTGATTTTTAGCGGCTGTGATAAATTTTGGGTTTTTAGACCGGACTATAAAATTATTGGCCGGTATTTTCAGGCATATCCTTATAAAATCTTCTTTTCTATGGGGTTTACTACAGATAATCAATTCGAACATAAAATTTCTGGACTTACCAGTTTTTTATATCTTTGCAAGCCATTAGCGGATAATCAGGAAGTCATCAACATGATAAACATTAGGTTACCAGACAATAGCATAAAAAAGGTTCCGGCTGGAAGTACGCCTTTGGACATAGCAAAAGGGATCAGTGAAGGGCTGGCGCGCAATGTACTTGCGGCGAGGGTAAACGGGGAGGTAACAGATGCCATGCGGCCGCTTAGCCGGGATGCCCGTCTTCAACTACTAACCTGGGATGATGCAGGCGGCCGGGAGGCTATGTGGCACTCCAGCGCTCACCTTATGGCGGAAGCCATCGAGCAATTATATCCCGGGGTAAAATTTGGTACCGGTCCGTCCATAGAAAATGGCTTTTATTATGATATCGACCCGGGGCCCCACACCATTACCCCGGAGGAGCTTCCCAAAATAGAGCAAAAAATGAAGGAGCTGGCCAAAGAGAAACAAGAATACATCCGCAAAGAGATCCCCAAGCAGCAAGCTCTGGACTATTATCAACAAAAGGGGGATGAATATAAGGTAGAGTTGATCAATGAGCTGGAAGACGGTCATATTACTTTTTATCAATGCGGTTCCTTCACAGATCTTTGCCGCGGGCCACATATTCCACACACAGGGATGATCAAGGCTATCAAGCTATTGAGTATTTCGGGGGCATACTGGCGCGCCGATGAAAGCCGCAAGCAACTCACCCGCATATATGGCATCAGCTTTCCCAAAAAGAAACTGTTAGATGAATATCTGGATATGCTGGAAGAAGCGAAAAAACGTGACCACAGGAAAATAGGAAAAGAGCTGGGGATCTATACGTTTTCGCAGAAAGTAGGGCCGGGACTTCCTATGTGGCTGCCACGGGGCGCGGAATTGCGGGAACGGCTGGAAAACTTTTTAAAAGACCTGCAGCAAAAAGCCGGTTATGAGCCGGTGATCACACCACATATCGGAAATGTAAACCTGTACAAAACCTCAGGGCACTACCAAAAATACGGAGAAGATTCTTTCCATACCATAAAAACCCCGAATCAAGGGGAAGAGTTTATGCTTAAACCCATGAATTGCCCTCATCATTGTGAATTATTCAATGCCCGTCCGTTTTCTTTTCGTGACCTGCCGGTACGTTATGCGGAATTTGGCACTGTCTACCGCTACGAACAAAGCGGCGAGCTACACGGGTTAACCCGTGTGCGGGGGTTTACACAAGACGATGCACATATCTTTTGTACCCCCGATCAACTCAAAGATGAATTTAAAGGAGTGATCGACATCATACTAAAGATCTTTAAAGCCTTAGATTTTAAAGACTTTGAAGCACAAATCTCTTTGCGCGACCCCCACGACACGGGCAAATACATTGGCTCGGATGAGAACTGGGAAAAAGCCGAAAATGCGATCCTGGAAATTATGGAAGAGCAGCAAATGAATGCGCGGGTAGAGTATGGCGAAGCTGCTTTTTACGGGCCAAAGCTCGACTTTATGGTAAAAGATGCACTGAAGCGTTCATGGCAACTGGGAACGGTACAGGTAGATTATAATCTTCCCCAGCGTTTTGAACTGGAATATACCGGCAGCGATAACCAAAAACACCGGCCCGTCATGATCCACCGTGCCCCCTTCGGTTCTATGGAACGTTTTGTGGCTGTGCTGCTGGAACATACAGCCGGAAAACTGCCGCTTTGGCTCACCGCTACGCAAGTTATGATATTGCCAATCAGTGAAAAATATCATGATTATTCTAAAAATGTATTATCTTTGCTCAAAAATTACGATATTCGCAGCCAAATTGATTACAGAAACGAAAAGATCGGGCGTAAGATCCGCGATACGGAACTGGAGAAAATCCCATATATGCTGATCATAGGCGATAAAGAGGTAGAAAACAAGCGCGTTTCTCTCAGAAAACAAGGAGAAGGAGATATGGGCAGCATGAGCCTGGACGACTTTGCAAAAATTATTAACGAAAAAGTAGCCGACGAGCTAAATGTTTAACAAAATACAGGAGGTACAACTATAGCACAAAGAAGACCAAAACGAGGAGGATTTCGCAAAAAGAAAGAAGAACCTTACCGCATCAATCACAGGATCAAGGCACAAATGGTCCGGGTAGTAGGGGATAATGTGGAAGTGGGGATCTACCCTATTGAAGAAGCCATAAAAATGGCAGAAGAACAGGAGCTTGACCTGGTAGAGATCTCACCCAAAGCCACCCCGCCCGTGTGTAAGATCATCGATTACAAGAAATTCCTCTATGAAAAAAAGAAGAAAGAAAAAGAGATCAAGCAAAAATCCGCAAAAGTACAAGTCAAAGAAATCCGGATGGGCCCTAATACGGATGATCATGACTTTAACTTTAAACTTAACCATGCCAAAAAATTCCTCAGTGAAGGCAATAAAGTAAAAGCTGAAGTGTTTTTCAAAGGCCGTACGATCATATACAAAGACCAGGGAAAGTATCAGCTGCTGAAATTTGCCGATGAGCTTGAAGAATATGGAAAAGTAGAAAGCCTCCCGAAAATGGAAGGCAAACGGATGATCATGATGATCACACCCAGGAAAAGCAAGTAATTGACACCTTAAATATAAAATAAAATGCCGAAGATGAAGACAAAATCCGGAGCCAAAAAACGTTTTGGTATCACCGGATCAGGAAAGATCAAGAGAAAGCATGCGTATAAAAGCCACATTTTGACAAAAAAGTCCAAAAAGCGGAAACGTAACCTGGGCGCTTTTACCGTCGTGGATGATGCAGATAGGAAAAATATCAAACACATGCTGCTCAAGTAAACCAATGTTAAATTTGACATTAGCCGAAAGACCTGTTGTAATAAACCGGCGCTAATGCAAAAAGAGAAAAATTATGCCAAGAACAAAGAATGTAGTAGCCGCCAAAAAAGGCAAAAAGAAAATTTTTAAAGCAGTAAAAGGCCAGTATGGCCGAAGAAAAAATGTTTTAAAAGTAGCGAAAAACGCGTATGAAAAAGGCCTTTCATATGCCTACCGCGACCGTAAGGTAAACAAGCGAAATTTCAGAAAACTATGGATACAACGCATCAATGCCGGCGCACGTCAGCATGGAATGTCGTACTCGCAGTTGATGGGTAAGCTCAAAGAGAACAATATCGATCTGAACCGCAAGGTGCTTGCCGATATGGCAATGAACAACCCGGAAGCATTCAAAGCTATCGTGGAAAAAGTAAAATAAAGCATAAGGGAATTATCAAAAAAGCGCCCGCCATAAAAGCGGGCGCTTTTTTTTTGGAAAACTTTCCGCTATGTTGTATTTTTGAAATTTAATGCGGATAATATATGCTTCAACAGAATAAAAGGCATACCGCATGGCTGTGGGGTTCTTTTTAACACGTACAAAAAGATGAGCCAGGTCTAAAAACACAAAATTTATTGCATCCGCTGAAAATCAAATAGTCTTTTTTAGAGCCGTCCCAAGGATAAAAACATATTGCACACGAACGACAGGCCATAAAAAAGCGGATGAGCATAAACGATTTAACAAAAATTCAAACATATGCAACTACGAGGTTTTTTTAAGCACCAAAGCAATCCGTGGCTGTTCATTCTGCTTGCAGCAGTAATACTTTCCGCCTGTCAATCCGGAAACAGCAACTCCGACCCAGCCAATCAATCGATTACACAAAACATTTCTTCTGCGTCTTCTGTTCCGCAACAGGAAAATGACTGGTGGAAAAGCGAAGCTGAAAAGATGGTAGAAAAGCAGATCAAAAGTCGTGGTATCGATGATGATTCCCTGTTAAGAGTGATGAAAAACACACCGCGTCATCGTTTTGTACCTGAGCCTTACCAGCAGTATGCCTACAGTGACCAACCCCTACCCATCGGTCATGATCAAACGATCTCTCAGCCTTATATTGTAGCCTTAATGACCAGTCATCTGGACTTGCAAAGAGAGGATAAAGTGCTGGAAATCGGCACCGGCTCGGCTTATCAGGCGGCGATCTTATCAGCTCTGGCGAAAGAAGTGTATACGATAGAAATTGTTGAGGCCCTGGCAAAATCGGCCGCCACACTTCTCGAAGAAATGGAGTATGATAATGTCCATGTACGGCATGGAAATGGTTATAAAGGATGGCCTGAGCAAGCACCTTTTGATAAGATCATAGTCACCGCAGCCCCCGGTAAAATTCCACAAGAGCTGCTTCGGCAACTTAAAGCCCCGGGAAAAATGATCCTGCCCGTAGGGGATAATGTACAATACTTAAAATCTGTTTCCAAAAAACAAGACGGATCAATCCGGAAAAAAACCCTCACCGGGGTTCGCTTTGTCCCGATGATCCAACCCGAAGAAGGGATGCCGGACACAGACTTTAAATAAAGCAAAGAGCAGTTCTATATATGGCAACCAAAGGGCAAAAGCGTATTTTAGGGCTGACAACAGCCTTGTCATTAGTTGTAGCGAATATGGTAGGCACCGGCTTGTTTACGACCACCGGTTTTTTGATCGAAGACCTGCAGCATCCGCTTAGCGTTTTGTTTGCATGGCTGGCAGGCGGCATTGTCGCCTTATGCGGGGCTTTAACATATGCCGAGCTTGGAGCTGCCCTTCCACGCAGCGGGGGCGAATATCATTACCTTAGCCGTTTATTCCACCCCATGGCGGGATTCCTTGCCGGATGGATATCGCTGATTGTAGGGTTTTCCGCTCCCGTAGCTGCAGTAGCTATTGCCTTCAGCAGCTATCTGAAAAGCGTACTGCCCGAACTGCATGTTATTTCCCTTTCCCTGGCCATCGTAACCTTGTTTTCTGCCCTGCATATCTGGAATGTTAAATATGGTGGAAAAGTTCAAAACATTATCACCGCCCTGCAAGTAATCCTGATCCTGCTGCTACTGCTTGGCGGTACTTTGGCAACCTCAGAGGCTAATAAATCCTTAAACCTGCCCGCTTTTGAAGCCAAATCCATTATTTCTCCCGCCTTTGCCACAGGGTTGATCTTAGTTATGTATGCCTACTCCGGATGGAATGCTGCCGCATATCTGGGCGGAGAAATACGAAACCCGGCAAAAAACCTCCCAAAAGCCTTGATCGGAGGTACCTTTATTGTAACCCTGCTGTACCTGGCCGTCAATTATTTTTTCCTCACCGCGGTCCCCCCCGGATCCATCGCAGGAAAAGTAGAAGTAGGCCATTATGTTGCTGAAGAAATATTCGGAGCCGAAGGAGGAAAAATCATTTCCATCATGATCGCAATATTTTTGCTCTCCTCGCTTAGTTCCATGATTATGGCCGGCCCAAGAGTTTATCAAATGATAGGCGAAGATTACCGTCTGTTTCGCTCCTTGTCACGAACATCAAAAGGCGGAGCACCTTATCTGGCAATTATACTGCAAATGGCTATTGCCATGGTATTGATCATTACATTTACCTTTGAGACTATTCTGGTATATGTTGGCTTTACCTTAAGCCTGTTTGCCGGCTTAACGGTTACAGGAATATTTATCCTCCGCCTGAAAGATCTAAACACCACAACCTATAAAACATGGGGATATCCGTTCACTCCGGTTATTTTTCTGCTGATCATGGGCTGGATGGTCGTACATACGCTGATAGAAAAACCTGAGGCATCCTTTGCGGGAATTGGAACACTTCTGGCCGGAATACTCATCTATTATGTATCACGGAAAAAAGAAAAACGTGCGGAAACATGATACCTTCTGCAAGATATTTTTTATCAGGCCGTAGCTATCGATTTGGTCAGTTCATATATTCTGTCTATTTTTATGCATTCAAATTTTGAATCCAGTCTAAAAAGGTCACATTTGATTTTTAGCGGCTTTTTGCCCCGTACCCTAAAGGGTGAAACCGCTGAAAATCAGCCTCCCTTTAGGGTTGGGGTAAAGCTGATTCTTAGCGGCTGTGAAAATTTAGTGTTTTTAGACCGGACTCAATTTTGTTTAATTTTAAGAGATTTAATTCAAACAAAACCAAAGAGCTTTTGTTCTTTCGTTATGAAACCAATACCAAAGCGTGTACCAGTTAAAA
>JAWOBQ010000244.1:0-4867 GCA_046484255.1 Bacteroidales bacterium
GTCATTATATATGGAGCAGGGAATAGCGGGGTTGTAACCAAGCGTACGCTGGACCGTGATGCAGGCATGAAATACCGGGTGCTGGCCATGATCGATGAAGACCCCGGAAAGATAGGCAAAAAGATCGAGGATGTTCCTATTTACAGCCCTGATAAACTAAAAGAACTGCTGGATACCTATCAGGTAGCCCATGTGATCCTGTCTATTCCAAATATTAAGCCGGAGAAGAAGCAAGAGATTGTGGACTTATGCCTGGCTAATAAAACGCGGGTGCTTTCTGTTCCCCCGGCCAGTAAATGGATAAACGGGGAATTGAGTTTTAAACAAATTAAAAAGATCAATATAGAAAACCTTTTGGAGCGTGATATTATTAAAATGGATGAAAAAAAGCTGCATGCCGAGCTACGGGGTAAAGTGGTTTTGATAACCGGTGCTGCCGGGTCGATCGGCAGTGAAATTGTACGGCAGCTTTTGCATATTGAACTGGCTTACCTGGTACTGGTGGATAATGCGGAAACACCCTTGCATCATTTAACCCTTGAGATCGATGAATTTGGAGATATTATAGATTATACTACTGTTTTAGGCGATATCCGGAATAAAACACAGATGGAATTAGTATTTAATACATTTCAGCCCGAGGTGGTTTATCATGCGGCTGCTTATAAACATGTCCCTTTAATAGAAAGCAATCCCGGCGAGGCTGTACTTACAAATATTGTGGGCACTCAAATTATTGCCGACCTTTCTTTACAGTATAATGTCCGTCGTTTTATTATGATCTCTACGGATAAAGCTGTTTATCCTACCAGTATCATGGGTGCTTCCAAGCGCATTGCGGAAATGTACACCCAGTCGATGAATGCGCAAAACACTACCCGCTTTATCACGACACGTTTTGGCAATGTATTGGGTTCTAACGGATCGGTAATTCCACTGTTTGAAAAACAAATACGCAAAGGCGGCCCCTTAACGATCACTCATCCCCTGGTAACACGTTTTTTCATGACTATCCCGGAAGCTTGTCAGCTTGTGCTCGAAGCCAGCACTATGGGGCAGGGCGGTGAAATATACATGTTTGATATGGGGAAATCGGTGAAAATTACCGATCTGGCTAAAAAAATGATTCAGCTGTCCGGGCTGGAACCGGGAAAGGATATTCAAATAGTGTATACGGGATTGAGGCCGGGAGAAAAACTATATGAAGAATTGCTTGATGATACGGAAAATGCAATTCCTACCCATCATCCGCAGATTATGATCGCGAAAGTAACCCCCTGTGATTTTAATACCGTAACCAAAAATATCCATAAATTAACACGGCTGGCCCGAAAAAACAGGGATAAAGAGATTGTCCGGGAAATGAAACGGATCGTACCTGAATTTGATAGCCTGAACCCTGTTTATATGCAGAAATAAAGACGATAAATTGTGCCTTGCTCATTGTTGCCATAGCCAGGGCTGGAGCATAAAAAAAGCGGGCAGAAGACTTCCCGCTTAATTTTTGGGTGAAAGATGGGACTCGAACCCACGACCCCTGGAACCACAATCCAGTGCTCTAACCAACTGAGCTACATTCACCATTTTTTTGCAGTTGCAAAACTAAATAAAATCATTTAAATAAATGCCCATTTTCTTAAGAAATTCATATTATGTTTGCATTAAGTTAGCGAGCACATGATATCAGCGCATTTACATACTGATAAGCCCCGGGTTTTATTTCTTAGCCGTTGGTATCCGGGCCGTTATGACAGCATGCTGGGTTTGTTTGTCCAGCGTCATGCTGAGGTTATGGCCAGTGCGTATCAGGTTACGGTTATTTCTTTGCATGGCAGTGAAGGGAAAGCTAACCCGCTTTTTGGATTGTATGTGACTTTTCACAAAGAAGAGGTGTTAGAGATACGCGTATATTATCGCAAAAAAGCAGGCGGAATACCATTTTTAAACCCTGTTATTAATACATGGCGTTATGCCTGGGCTTTTCTAAAGGCATGGAAGCATTACCGGAGACTTCATGGCCTGCCCTGTCTTATTCATGTGAATGTACTGACACGTAATGCATTGATTGCTTTTCTCCTGAAATGCCGTTATGGGATCCCTTATATAATTACCGAGCACTGGTCAAGGTATTTGCCGGAAAGTTTTGCCTTTAAAGGGGTGATACGAAGATGGATCAGCAGAAAGACTGTAAAGAAGGCCATGGCTGTTTCAGCCGTCTCCCGCCGCCTGAAAAAAGCTATGCAAAACGCAGGCCTGGAACATAAGTGTTTTAAACTGGTTTATAATTATATAGATACGGTCTTCTTTCAGCCTGTTCCCAAAGATAAACAAAACGCAAAAGTGAATTTTCTTCATGTGAGTTGTTTTGACGAACGTTCGAAAAATATCAGTGGAATAATCCAGGTTGCGGCCCGCCTTTTGCGGGAAGGCTACGACTTTACATTAACGATGACAGGCAATGATCCGGATTTCGATATTGCCGGAATTTATAAAAAATATGAGGTGACATCACATAATCTGGTATTTAAAGGAGTATTAGAAGGGGAGGAGCTGGCCGGCGCCTTCCGGGAGGCAGATTACCTGGTTTTGTTCAGCAATTATGAAACTTTTGGCATTGTGGTATACGAGGGAATGGCTGCAGGAGTCCCCGTAATATCAACCAATACGGCGGATATAGCAGAGCATCTGGATGAACACAAGGGAATGATGATAGAACCGGGCGATTTAGAAGCCTTGTATAATCGCATGAAATATTGCATAGAATCCCGCCCTGTCTATGATAAGGCCCATCTGCGGCAGTATGCTGTAAAACATTTTAGCAAAGAAGCCGTATTTGACCAGATCAACGAATTATATCAAATCGCTTTAAAAAAGCAGGAATGTTAATAAGGAAAGTTTTCGGCACTGCCGGGGCACGTGTATTTACTGCATTAATGGCGATGCTTGTTATGATCGTTAGTACCAGGGCTTTTGGGGATGATGGCTATGGGGTTATTACCATGATCATGCTTAGCATTATGTTTATCGGGATGTTCAATGACCTGATAGGCGGGGCTGCGCTGGTATATATCATCCCCAGGTATAAACTTTCAGAAGTGCTGACCCTGGCCTATTTGTGGAGCCTTTTCACGGCAACGGCCGGTGCGGTGATCCTGTATTTTTATGATGGTGATGTTGCCGGGCCTTATGTGCATCATGTGTTTTTTATTGCTTTGATCTACAATCTTTTTTCGGTAAATCTGAAATCGTTGCTGGGATTGGAACGAATAGCCGTATTTAATGTGTTTAATGTTTTGCAAGTTCTGTTTTTGACCGGGAGTCCGGGAACTCATCAATAAGTACGTTGATGCAGATCAACGGATCAAGGCTGTATTCAGAAAACAAAACGGACACATCTCGGCTGCTAGCAATTCAGCATTAAGTTTGGCTAGCGGAGATTATCTTGTGTTACTGGACCATGATGATAAGCTCCATCCCCTTGCCTTGTATTTTGTTTCCAAAGAAATCAAATCCCATCCAGAAAGTGTAGTGATCTACTCAGATGAAGACAAACTAACCGAGCGCGGCAAAAGAATCGAGCCTTATTTCAAATCTGACTTCGACTATGAACTTCTGCTGGGTCAAAATATGGTTTCCCACCTGGGGGCATATAAATCGGAAATAATTCGCAAGATTGGCGGATTCAGAATTGGTTTGGAAGGTTCCCAGGACTACGATTTGCTTTTGAGAGTTATAGAACAAATCGAACTCCACCAGATCCGGCATATCCCCAAGGTGCTCTACCACTGGCGGATCTCGAAACAAAGCGTTGCAAACACCGTAGACGTTAAGCCCTATGCGCTTGAGGCGGGTATTCAAGCATTACAAGACCATCTTTTAAACCAGGAAATCAACGCAGAAGTAAAGACTTATGAACGATACGGTTATAAGATTAAGTATGCGATACCGCACCCAGAGCCTCATGTCACATGTTTTATTAAATCGGAGCAGGCATCAGATCGTTTGATTCAAAACATCGATTCATTAGTTGAAAACACTAACTATAATAAATTGAGTCTGTTCATTACTATTGACAAAGGCAATTCTGACCCTCAAATAATTGACACCCTTCAAAAAATAAAACCCTCGCAAATTAATTTCCTTTACAATGACTTTTAGTTCATTAATATCATGTTATAATAATATTATATAGAATAGATTGATTAAAAAATAAGATTATGAAGTAAAAAATGGATGATCATGTTTCCCATCAAAGTATAAGTAATAAGAGAATAGTAATTACTATCATTCTTAATTTTATGATTTGCCTGGTAGAGATTATTGGAGGAATATTATCAGGAAGTCTCGCCTTGCTGGCTGATGCTTTGCATAATTTTAGTGACGGGATGGCTATCCTGGTTAGTTATCTGGCAAGAAAGATAGGTATGCGTTCTCCGGATTTAAAAATGACCTTTGGTTATAAACGGGCTGAAATATTAGCTGCCTTGCTTAATTCTTCTGTAATTATCATAATTGCCTTCTTTCTCTTCAGAGAAGCCTATTTTCGCTTTAGAAATCCCATGGAAATTACTACCCATTTAATGATAGGAGTCGGAGTTTTTGGCTTTATTGCAGATTTGGTCAGCGTTTATCTGCTTCATCCGGAAACACATCAGAGCTTGAACATACGTTCAGCTTATCTTCATCTGTTAGGTGATACTCTTTCCTCACTAGCGGTCATTGTTGGCGGAATAATCATTTATTTTTACAATTTTTACCTCATTGATCCGATTTTGTCTATTATTATTGCATTATTTATTATGGTGCAGGGATATCAAATCCTGAAACAAAGTGTATTGATATTAATGGAAAGAGTTCCTGTAAAAAT
>JAWOBQ010000293.1:0-17062 GCA_046484255.1 Bacteroidales bacterium
TCTGTCTGTTTTGTAAGTGCGGTATAAAAAGGTACTATTTGATTTTCAGTGGGCGTAACACGTTTTATGTATTCAGACCAGGCTCTTTTGTAAAGACATTTCCAGTATATTAAAGCAGTTTGTTTACTTTTGTTTTTTAAACCAGTAAGCTTTTGATAGTAGTCAGAAATACGGACACATTTCCTGAAGCCGGCAACACAATTGTCACTACAGGGACTTTTGATGGAGTTCATCGCGGACACAGAAAGATCTTTCACGCCATGAAACATCTTTCTTCCAAAACCGGGATGAAGACGGTGGTAGTAACCTTTCACCCTCACCCCCGCCAGGTTTTGCAAAAAGAACCGGAGAAGCTTCATCTTTTGACAACTTTGGATGAAAAAATTGAGCTTGTGAAAAGCACCGGCATTGACTACCTTGTTATCATCGAGTTTACCAGGGATTTTGCAAAGCTAAACCCGGCGGAATTCATATCAGACATTTTAGTAAAAAACCTGCATGCACAGCTTGTATTCACAGGCTATGACCATGCTTTCGGCAAAGGACAAAGCGGAAGTAAAAATACGCTGAAAGAAATATCCGCTCAACACGGTCTTAACGTACATGAGGTGGAAGCTTTACAGGAAAACGGCCACATCATCAGCTCCTCAATTATCCGGGAACACCTGGAAAAAGGGGAAGTCGAAGCCGCTGCAAAGAAACTGGGATATCCATACCGCATTCAAGGAATAGTAGTAAAAGGGAACAGGCTGGGACGCAAAATCGGCTATCCTACAGCGAATATTGCCGTCCGCGATAAACTTAAGCTCATCCCCGAACCGGGCGTATACGCAGTCCATGTATACACCCCGGAAGGCCGGCACAATGGCATGCTGAACATTGGAAAACGCCCGACCCTAAACACAAGCAAAGCCACGGTAGAAGTGCATATTTTTAACCTGAATGCCGACCTTTACGAACAGGAAATTACCGTATCCTTTGTGAAGTTTATCCGAAAAGAAAATAAGTTTAACAACATGAATGAGTTAAGAAAACAATTGGACCGTGACAAGGACGTTGCCGGCAAAATATTGGAATAACGCCAGGATATTTTTTAATTTTTGCCTGAACGAATACAGTAAGTAGTGTCTGTCTGTAAAGTAGAGTGTTTGGTTCATACTGTTCGAGATCAAGGTCTAGCCTGTTTTTTCGGGGCTTAGCCTGTTTTTACCGGAAGCCTGCCCCGTTTTTATCGGGGCTTTCGAAGTATTTAAAATCAAGGAGTTTCCATGGGTAAATAAGGGTTTTAAATATGAGGATAAAAAAAGAAATCGGACATTATTGACACAGCCGAAGTGATCTGTTTTCTGAACCAACACCCACAAAGGATTGTTAATTGCTTACAACCTAACAACAAAATGATATATTCAATACATTTCGTTGACAGACGTATAAAAAGATATGGACAAGCATGATTTCCTGAATCAAGTTGCTCCTCAGCTTGTTGAGGAACAATACAAAAAATACCAGGAAGATCCGTCAGCTGTAGAGCCAAGCTGGCGTCATTTTTTTGAGGGTTTTGATTTTTCACAACACCAATACCCTTCCATAGGGGATAAGTTATCGTTAGACGCGGAATTTAAAGTGTTAACCCTGATCCATGATTACCGTTCCCGGGGCCATTATTTCACCAAGACCAACCCGGTCAGGACCCGGCGTCAATATTCTCCATCCCTGGATATTGAAAACTTCGGACTTCATCAAAGCGACCTGCAAAAGGATTTCAGCGCCGGCGTTGAGCTGGGCATTGGCAAAGCCCCTTTAAAGGAGATTGTAAACTATCTGGAAGACACGTACTGCCGGTCGATCGGCGCTGAATACATGTATATCCGCAAGCTTGAAGTAACTGAATGGCTAAAGCAACATATTGAAAGCAACCGGAATCAACCACAATTCAGCAGGAAAGAAAAAATACGTATGCTGGCCAAGCTCAGTGAAGCAGTTTTCTTTGAAAAGTTTATCCATAAGAAATTTCCCGGGCAAAAGCGATTTTCGCTGGAAGGAGCCGAGACTCTGATCCCTGCACTGGATACCGTTATTGAACATAGTGCAGAAACGGGCACCCGCGAGTATATTATTGGGATGGCACACAGGGGCAGGTTAAATGTACTGACCAACATACTGCAAAAGCCCTACCATGAAGTGTTCACGGAATTTGAAGGCAAAGGATATGATGAACAAGCCCTTCTGGGTGATGTAAAATACCATTTGGGCTACAGTTCGGTATGCAAAACCGAGACCAACAGATCCGTAAAGCTCACCTTAGCGCCCAATCCTTCTCACCTGGAAGCTGTAGGCCCTGTAGTTCAGGGAATTGCCCGCGCCCGCACCGATCAGTTTTATCAGGACGACAAGCAAGCCATTGTTCCCATAATAATCCATGGCGACGCCTCCATTTCAGGGCAGGGCATCATTTACGAGATCGCCCAAATGTCGGAACTGAAAGGATACAATACCGGAGGCACGGTTCATTTGGTGATCAACAATCAGCTTGGATTCACCACCAATTATCTGGACGGCCGCTCCAGCACTTATTCCACCGATGTAGCCAAAATAACACAATCGCCCGTTTTCCATGTAAACGGAGATGATGTAGAAGCCGTAAATCACACGATCAAGACGGCTATGGACTTCCGCAAGCATTTCGGCAAGGATGTATATATTGACCTGCTTTGCTATCGGAAATACGGACATAATGAAAGTGACGAACCCCGCTTTACGCAACCTCTTCTCTATAAGACCATTGCCAAGCATCCCAATCCCTATCAGATATATAAAGAAACACTACTGAGCCAGGAACTAATCACACAAGAAGCCCTCAGCACCAGAGAAAGTTCCTTCAAAAAAAAGCTGGAACAATCCCTGCAACAATCCCAACATGTAGAAAAAATGCATATCAGTTCCTTTTTGGAAAGGACATGGAGTCATATCCGTAAGGCTTCCCACAAGGATTTTCAGCACTCTCCCAAAACGGCCGTATCCAGGAAGGTATTACGGGAAGTAGGCCGGCAACTCAGCAAGCTCCCTGCAGACAAACCTCTTTTCCGCAAGCTGGTCCAGCTACAGCAAATACGGCGGCGAATGGTAGAAGAAACGCACATATTTGACTGGGGCATGGCTGAATTAATGGCATACGGCACACTGCTGTATGAAGGGATCCCGGTACGCCTTAGCGGGCAGGACACCGAGCGCGGCACCTTTTCACATCGCCATGCGGTGATGAAAATAGAAGCCTCAGAAGAAAAGTTCATTCCTTTAAAAAATATCCGCCCGCAACAGGCTCCTTTTGAAATATACAATTCTCCCTTATCTGAGTATGGCGTACTGGGTTTCGAGTATGGCTACTCGCTAAGCTCCCCGGATACACTTACTGTGTGGGAAGCACAGTTCGGTGATTTCAATAATGGCGGGCAAATAATTACAGACCAGTTCATCAGCAGTGCTGAAGAAAAATGGAATGTAATGAATGATCTGGTTATGCTGCTTCCCCACGGGTATGAAGGGCAAGGACCGGAGCATTCTTCCGCACGCATAGAGCGTTTTTTAAATATGACGGCTGAAAACAACATACAGTTGGTAAACCCCACTACGCCGGCCAACTTTTTCCATGTCCTCCGGCGGCAGCTAAACCGTCCCTTCCGTAAGCCGCTGATAATTTTTACGCCAAAAAGCTTGTTGCGCCATCCTGATGTGGTTTCCCCCCTGGAAGAATTTAACAACGGCAGATTCCGTGAGCTTATTGATGATCCACAGGCAGACCCGGAAAAGGTTCATAAAGTAGTTTTCGTCTCCGGCAAACTTTACTATGAAATCCTACAGCACAAGAAGCAAAGCGGGGCAGACGATATGGCCATAGTACGGCTGGAGCAGCTCTATCCCATAGCTTATAACCAGCTTGAAAACGTGATCCGCCGGTATAAAAATGCCAACGACTGGATATGGGCCCAGGAAGAACCCGGCAACATGGGGCCATGGCAATTTATCCACCGTAACTTTACCGATGTAAGCCTGCGCCCGGTAACCCGCCCTGATAGCGGAAGCCCGGCAACCGGATCAAAAACAATCCATGACATACGCCAAGAAAAAATTATTCAAAAGATCTTTGGCGAATGCGATTGCGACCTTAAAGAAAAAGAATGCCGGATGAACTGTGCACAACGTGAAGAAGTAATTAAAATGGAACGTAAAAAAGAAATTTAAACCCATACCCATGATAGAAGTAAAAATCCCCAGCCCGGGAGAAAGCATCAGCCAGGTACAACTGGCAAGCCGGCTTGTAAAGGATAATGATTATGTCTATAAAGACGATGAGATCGCCGAGATAGACTCCGATAAAGCCAGCCTGAGCATAAGTGCCGGGGAATCTGGAAAGATAACGTTTATGGCTGAAGAAGGAGATACTCTGGAAGTGGGGGCAGTAGTTGCAAAAATCGATACCTCTGCTGAGCCTCCCACGCAAAAGCGGAAACCTGAAGCTCCCTCAGAAACAGCCAAAGAGCAAAAAACCACCCGTTCAACCGATGTACCCCCCGGAAAACCAGGGAAGCATGAAACAGAACAACCTCCTCAAACCTCTGAACCCTCCTATATAAATACAGAGGGAAAATCCGAAAAAACTATTAGCGTGCCCGAAACACAAAGTAAGGGCGCTGATGATCTTCATATGCAGATCACCCCCCTTGCCCGGCAGATCCTGAAAGAAAAAGGCATTACCCCTCAGGCCTTGGAAGAGACCATAAAAACGCTAAAGATCGGCCGCAATGATATAGAAACAGCTGCCGGAAAAATCCGGGACACCACGATACCCTCCTCAGGCCGGCAACAGGAAAAACCCCCAAATACATGGGGAGAGAAGCGGGATACCCAACGCAGGAAAATGTCAACACTGCGCAAAAAGATCACCGAACGTCTGGTTTCCGTAAAAAACGAAACCGCTATGCTTACCACCTTCAATGAAGTGAACATGGAAGCGATAATGAACCTGCGCAATAAATACAAAGCGGAATTTTTGGAAAAGCATGGCGTAAAGCCGGGGATCATATCTTTTTTCACTATGGCAGCCGCTCAGGCATTACAGCATTTCCCCGGGGTCAATGCACAAATACAGGAGGAAGAGCTGGTTTACTATAACTATGCCGATATCGGGATTGCCGTGAGTACCCCCAAAGGCCTTATGGTTCCCGTACTGCGCAATGCGCATCAGATGAACCTCGCAGAAATCGAACTTGGCATAAAGGAAAAAGCCGAAAAAGCCAAAAACCGAAAGCTATCCGTGGATGAAATGCAGGGCGGCACATTTAGCATCACCAACGGAGGAGTATTTGGGTCCATGCTGTCAACACCCATTATCAACCCTCCCCAAAGTGCTATCCTTGGCCTGCATAACATACAAGAACGGCCGGTAGCCCTGCACGGGCAAGTACAGATCAAGCCCATGATGTATATCGCACTGAGCTATGACCATCGCGTCATCGACGGTAAAGAATCCGTTTCATTTCTGGTCAAGATCAAAGAGATCATAGAAAATCCGATACAGATGCTGCATAAAGGCAATAATCCGGAACGGCAATTACTTGATTTATAACACAGAAGATATGCCCCCGCGCGGGATTTCTGTTCGGTCACTGCAGCTCCACCTTCACAATGCGTTCTGCTTCTTTCGGGCCTTCTTCCTGTTCCGCGGGTCGTTTATATTCTTCCACCGTAACTTTTATTTCCAGCCCTTTCATATCTTCAGGGCGGCTGCTGAAAATTTGCTCGCCCTGGTATCCATCGTGGATAAAAAAGTTATGTTGCCCGCCCTGTTTGTCCTCCATCACAAAAAAATCACCATCCCCGGTTTCTGAAATTTCCACAAAATTCCCTATCACAACCTTTTCTGCCGGCCCTGACTGTTTATCAACTTCTTTGCGCAATCCTTCCGATTTTACCGAGGTAATAGCGCCATAGACCCACATCTCACGATCATCATACTCTACTTTATACCAATAATCCACCATATCGCCAATTTTATCCTTTGGCCCCTGCTCAATAACCACTGCCGAATCCCCTTTATCCAATTGCATAATCACGTTATCCCCGATCTCCGGTTGCGTACGCATGTTTACATTATCCCCCCGGATCTCCAGTTTATCCCCGGGCTTAACTTTTGCGGGAGCAGATCCCTGCTTTGCGACTTCCAGGCTGTCGGCACTGTTATCGGTATCTTTATCATCTTCGGAAAGACCACCTCCACAACTCCATAACAATAATCCCATAATTACAATTCCTACAATTGAGTGCTTCATAATACGTATTTTTTAAAATTTTCCAATGCACTAAATTACATTTTTTGCCAGTATATTCCCCCATAAAATTAAAGATTCCGGTCTAAAAAGGTCACATTTGATTTTCACCGGCTTTTTACCCCGAACCCTAAAGAGTGAAGACGCTGAAAATCAGCATCCCTTTAGGGTTGGGGTAACGCTGATTTTTAGCGGCTGTGATACATTTAGTGTTTTTAGACCGGACTCATTAAAAAAAAACCAAAAATTGTAATTCTTATAAACATCTTTTCTCCTTTAGTGTTTATTATTTACGTTAAATATACACAGAGATTAATCACAACGGCTGAAAATCAGGTTTTCCTCATCCCTAACGGGAAGCAGGTTTTTAGCAAATTCAGCTTTCAGGGGCCGGGGAAACCCACTGAAAGTTAAAAATACCTTTTTTAAACCGGGCGCATTTATCCATATAACAAACCAACAATCAGGAACCATGAAAATATTAGTTACCGGCGGGAGTGGGTATATAGCCTCATGGATAATTTCATATCTATTAGAGGACGGGCAGTCGGTAGTGGCGACAGTTCGCGACAAATCGAATACGGAAAAGGCAGGGCATCTGTTAAGGATGGCAGAAGAAAAAAAAGGAAGCCTTGAATTACATGAAGCCGATCTTTTGGAAGAAGGATCGTTTGAGGGTCCTGTTAAAGGCTGTGATATCGTTATCCATACTGCTTCACCCTTCAAAATAACAGGCATAAAAGACGCGCGGAAAGAATTGATCGAACCGGCCGTTGAGGGCACCCGCAACGTGTTAAAGGCAGTAAACGGGGAGCCTTCGGTTCAAAAAGTAGTACTTACCTCTTCCGTAGCAGCTATTTTTGGAGACAATGAAGATATCCTGTTTACCAGCGGCAAACAGTTCAACGACCAAAACTGGAATCATACCAGCTCGCCGGAGCATCACCCTTACGCATATTCTAAAACCATTGCCGAGGAGGAAGCGTGGAAGATGGTCAACGAACAAAAAAGATGGAGGCTGGCTGTAATAAATCCCGGCCTGGTAACCGGGCCTTCTTTATCAAAGCGGAAAGACAGCTTCAGTATTAATCTTATCATCACTATGCTTAACGGCACCTATAAATGGGGCCTGCCCCGGATGTATTTTGGCCTGGCAGATGTGCGGGATGTAGCCCGTGCACATGTGCTTGCAGCCTTTGACAGTGGAGCCGCAGGCCGGTTTATCATTGTCAGTGAAACCAAAACTACCCTGGAGATGGCGGAAATTCTGCGCAACTATCTGGGCGAAAAATACAAGATCCCAAAAAGAAAAATCCCAAAACTCTTGCTTTACCTTTTTGGCCCCTTCCAGGGCTTTACATGGAAATATATCAACTTAAACGTAAACATTCCGGTGAATTTTGATACCGGCAAAGCCCAAAAGCGTTTAAAAATGGATTTTATCCCTGTGCAAAAAAGTCTTCAGGACCAGGCAGACCAGATCATTAAGGATAAATTACTTAACATATGACAAGCCGGCATTATCATTTTTTCTGGGGTCTATAGGTCTTTCCCAAATATCAGGCGAAAAAATTATGCTTTGATTATCTTTGTATCCATATATCTATAAGGGCCGATCCTATGAGGAAAAAAACGGATTTTTTGGTGTTAGGTTCCGGAATAGCCGGATTGAGTTTTGCGTTGAAAGTCGCCGATCATGGAAAAGTACTTGTTATCGCCAAAGGAAATCTTGACGAAACTGCCACCCGTTATGCCCAGGGAGGCATTGCGGCAGTCACTTATGAACCGGATAATTTTGAAAAGCATATTGAAGATACTATCGATGCCGGAGATGACCTGAGCGATGACGAGATCGTCAAAATGACTATTTATGAAGCCCCCGGGCGTACACGCGAGCTGGTGCAATGGGGCGTTCGCTTCGACCGCGACAAAACAGGTTTCTATGATTTGGGCCGTGAAGGCGGGCACTCGGAAAAACGTGTGCTGCACCATAAAGACAGTACCGGCTTAGAGATCCAACAAGCACTGCTTAATGCAGCCAAAATGCATCCCAATATTGAGCTGCTGGAGAACCACTTTGCTGTGGATATAATTACCCAGCACCACCTGGGCGTCAAAGTAACACGCAAAACATCAAATATTACATGCTATGGCGCCTATGTGCTAAACCCCAAAACCCGGAAAACCTATACCATCCTCTCACGAATTACACTGATAGCCACCGGTGGAGCAGGTAATATCTACAGCTCTACCACCAACCCCCTTATCAATACCGGAGATGGCATTGCTATGGTATCCCGTGCAAAAGGAAAAGTAGAGAAAATGGAATTTATCCAGTTCCACCCTACCGCTTTATATAATCCCGGAGAAAGCCCCGTGTTTTTGATCACAGAAGCTTTACGGGGATTTGGAGCTATCCTGCGTAACCATAAAAAGGAAAACTTTATGGAAAAATACGATAAAAGAGGATCGCTCGCCCCAAGAGATATCGTAGCCCGGGCTATCGATAAAGAAATGAAAATCAGTGGTACTGAACATATGTATTTAGACTGTACACACCTCAATAAAAATGAACTTATCCACCATTTCCCCGGTATATACACCAAATGCATGAGCATCAATATTGATATTACCAAAGAACAAATCCCGGTAAGACCAGCCGCACACTATACAGTGGGAGGTATCAAAGTGGATAAAGATGCACAAACATCCATCAAAAACCTGTTTGCATCCGGAGAAGCCGCTTCCACAGGCCTGCATGGAGCCAACCGCCTGGCGTCAAACTCCCTGCTCGAATCCCTCGTGTTTTCGCATCACGCCAGCCTTAAAGCTTTAAAAACAATCAAAAATGTGGAATTTCAGAATAATATTCCCGACTGGAATATCGAAGGAACTACGCTAACCGAAGAAATGATCTTGATAACACAGTCAACAAAAGAACTTCAATCCATTATGAGCAACTATGTCGGTATTGTACGATCAAACCTCCGGCTGAAACGTGCCCTCGACCGCCTGGAAATTATTTATCACGAAAACGAAACCCTCTATGAAAAATCAATACTCACGATAGAAATTTGCGAACTCAGAAATATGATCAACATCGCCTATCTGGTCATTAAAATGGCCATGGAAAGAAAAGAAAGCAGAGGCCTGCATTTTTCTATCGATTACCCAAACCATAACAAACCTTAACCCGTGGGTGATATTTACGAAAAAACACAAAGAGTATGAACATGAACCGGATATGCCTGTACAAAACACATAAAAAATGAGGAAACCTGCAATTTTGTTATTGTGATCATTCTATCCTGCATTATTCATGAGTCCGGTCTAAAAAGGGCACATTTGATTTTCAGCGGTTGTGATAAATTTAGTGTTTTTAGACCGGCCTCTATTATCATTTAGGATCATTCCTGCTCATCTTATATACTTCTGAAAACTGTTGCCAAATGCAAACACTCAAAGGTTCTCAAAGGAAATGATTTTTGGATGAAGTTACTCAGAATGGCCACGTTGAAACAGAAAAATAGCAGCACAGCATAAACAAATTGAACCTCCGATGATATTTACAAATATAGATATATTAATAAAAAAGAATTATTTTTGCAAACCTATAAAATAACCTTTATGTTTTCACCCCAAAGAATTCTTATGACACGATCAAACCAACTAATTCCGTTGTTTCTTTTCATAACGCTATTATTCTCATTTTTCCGGGGCTACTCGCAGATCCATGACCCGGTGAGTTGGAGGTATGAGCAGGAGAAGATCAGTGATGAAGTAATTGATCTTCATTTCATTGCCGTGATCGAACAAGGCTGGTATTTATATGCCCAGGACATTCCCGAAGGGGGCCCCATTCCCACGAGTTTTGATTTTGAAGCGAGTGACCATTATGAACTGATCGGAGAGACGACAGAACCAGAGCCTGCAAAAAAGTTTGACGAGAACTTTGATATGACCTTAAGCACATATTCGGAAACGGCAACTTTCAAGCAAAGGATCAAAGTTTTATCGGGCGAAGATTTTCAGGTTAAGGGGGAATTAACGTTTATGTGTTGTGATGATGAGCGTTGTCTTCCACCGGATTATATTCCTTTTACCTTTGCCATTTCCTTGTCAGATAAGAAGCAGGGATCAGATCATAAGCCAGCGGCAGCGGATCGGCAGGTCTCAGAGTCGGGCGGGGACATTCCGGAAGGCGGGGAAGCAGTTTCGGGCAGCACATCAGGAGGAGACAGCGCCCGGGCAGATCAAATGCAGGGAGCGGATGATCAGGAGGGATCTGTTTCAGAAGATGAGCCCACTTTTTATAACTCAGAGGACGATGAAGAAGAGAGCAGTTTATTCTGGACCTTTATCATGGGTTTGTTGGGCGGATTATTAGCTTTGCTTACGCCCTGTGTATTTCCCATGATCCCGCTTACGGTAAGCTTTTTCTTAAAGAACGCGAATAACAGGGCACGTGCATTCCGGGATGCGATCCTTTATGGATTGATGATCATTTTCAGTTATGTAGTGTTAGGATTAGCGATTTCATTAATTTTCGGGCCGTCCACTTTAAATGCTTTAGCTACCAGCCCGGGTTTCAATATCTTTTTCTTTGCTTTGCTGGTATTTTTTGCTGCCTCCTTTTTCGGGGCTTTCGAGCTAACCCTTCCGGCCTCGTGGTCGAATTCTCTGGACAGCAAGGCCGATAAGGCAGGCGGGATCTTTGGAGTTTTGCTGATGGGCTTAACCTTTGTGCTGGTTTCCTTTTCTTGCACAGGCCCTATTGTAGGCACTCTGCTTGTAGAAGCCGCTATTGATGGCAGTATATTTGCCCCGGCAGTGGGGATGTTAGGTTTTAGCCTGGCTCTGGGCATTCCTTTCAGTCTTTTTGCCATATTCCCTACTGCCCTTAACTCGCTACCCAAATCCGGGGGCTGGATGAATGCCGTGAAAGTCATATTAGGATTTATCGTCCTGGCCTTTTCGCTGAAATTCCTTTCCATTGCGGATGCGGTTGGGCAATGGGGCATGCTTGACCGGGAAGTATTTCTGGTGCTTTGGATCGCAATTTTCACATTAATGAGTTTATACCTGATCGGAAAGATCAAATTCGCCCATGATTCTGAAATGAAATTTTTATCAGTACCCCGCCTGATATTGGCGATTGCCAGTTTTGCTTTTGTCTTTTATCTGATTCCCGGGCTTTGGGGAGCTCCCCTGAAAGCGATCAGTTCTTTTTTGCCTTCTCCGGTAACTCAGGATTTCAACCTGAGCCGCACCCAGACGTATACTAGCCCAAACCCAGACGAGAGCCTATACGTAGGCGAGAGTGTACAGGAAGGGCCCCACGGCCTTATGTCCTTCACCGATTATGAAGAAGGGATGGAGGCCGCAGAAAAAGCCGGAAAGCCGGTATTCCTGCACTTTACAGGCCGCGGATGCTCCAACTGCCGGAAAATGGAAGCTAACGTATGGGCAAACCCCGAAGTGCTGGAATCCTTACGCAACGACTTCGTAAAAATATCACTTTTTGTGGATGACCCTACAGAGCTCCCCGAAGAAAAGCAGTTTATGTCTTCTGCCATGGGAAAAGAAAGAAAAATTAAAACCACAGGCCAGAAATGGAGCTCCATGCAGGCAGAACGCTACGGGGCCAATACGCAACCCTATTACGTGATCCTTGATCATGACGAAAACATGCTCGCACCGCACTATGGTTTCGATACGGATGTCGAAAATTTTATAGAATTTCTCGAAACCGGAAAATCCAATTTCAGATTGAACCAATCAGCCACTGAAAACCGAAATCCCGAAAAACAATAACCAAATCACTAATAACCACACTATTAAATAAGTGCGCTGCCGGAGACACAAAGCTTAAAAGCTAAACCCTGCCGATAACGTCAGTGGAATCTTTAGGCCGGAATTTTCCGGAAAAAGACCTCCGTTGGAATAATGGCCGATCTTTACTTCTGCATTGATATGCCTTTGAGGACCGGCATAAATGCCTATTCCCGTATAATCATGAAATGTAAACCGTTTCCCTGTCTCCACAACCTCATTGCTTTTTTCTGCCCGGAAGCGGGATTGTGAAATATACGTGGGGCCGGCAGCAGAATAAAAAAAGTAAAAATCAAACGGTTCAAGGCGCAACAACGTAAAACGAAGCAAGGGATAAACCGACAGCGTATAAAAGACATCCTTATGGACAGTTTCAAAACAGGAAGCCGAGGCACCTACATCAAAGGAAAATATTTTTCTGCCGTGAAAAACAGTCCGTTGAAAATTTGCCGAAACTCCTCTTTTCACTTCCACAGAACCTCCCCAGAAAAAAGGAACGGGGCCTTCAGCGAAAAAACGGTTAACCGAATACCCCCCGATATTTGAGGTAAACTCCAGCATGATCTGGTTTTCAGGAAAACTATATTCCTGTTCCTCCCCGCACGCCTGTCCCTCCGGGTCATCTGCAGTCTGCAGATCTCCCTCTTTTGTTTTGAGAATATCAGAAGATGAGTCCGGTCTAAAAACACTAAATTTATCACAGCCGCTGAAAATCAAATGTGCCCTTTTTAGACCGGACTCAGAAGATTGTAACAGCTTGTCGGATAATTCAAGCCTGTTCACCTGCCCGGAGCCCTTCAGGTAAAAGCAGATTAACAATAACAAAACTCCCGTTTTAACCGGCATATCTATTTTCCACTTACAATAAACTGATGCCTTCAGATTAAAAGACCACATTCAGAAACAGTTCCTTATCAATGCATTTATATTCTCCGGTTACTCCGTATAATACTTATAGAAATACGGGATGGTTTCAATTCCTTTGAAGAACTGTTCCAGCGGGTAATTTTCATTGGGTGAATGAATAGCATCTGAGCCAAGGCCAAAGCCTATCAAAATAGATTTGACCCCCAATATTTCTTCAAAGGTGGCAATAATCGGGATAGATCCTCCGGAACGGAATGGGATCGCCGGTTTGCCATAGGTTTTTTCCATGGCCTTACTGGCCGCCTGATATTCTTTAGTTTCGATGGGAGAGACATACCCCTGCCCCCCATGCAACATTTTCACATCTACTTTCACGGTATCCGGGGCGATTTCTTTAAAATGCTTTGAGAACAGTTCCCCGATTTTTTTATTCTCCTGATCAGGAACCAGGCGCATAGATATCTTGGCATGGGCTTTAGAAGGAAGCACCGTTTTAGCTCCTTCACCGGTATATCCGCTCCACATGCCATTTACATCCAGGGCAGGGCGTATCCCGGTACGTTCCATAGTGGTATATCCCTTTTCCCCATCCAGGGCTTTCAGCTCCAAAGATGCCTTATATTCCTCCTGATCGAAAGGCGCTTTGGCCATTTCTTCACGTTCTTTCCGGCTGGCTTCTATAACATCATCATAAAATCCCGGGATGGTGATCTTATTGTTTTTATCTTTCAACGAAGCGATCATCTCTGCCAGCACGTTAGCCGGGTTTGCAACTGCCCCTCCGTAAAGGCCGGAATGCAGGTCTTTATTCGGCCCGGTAACTTCCACTTCCATGTATGTGATCCCGCGAAGACCGGTTGTGATCGAAGGCTTGTCGGCTCCCAGCATGCTGGTATCAGAAACCAGGATCACATCGGCTTCTAACAACTCCTTATTTTGCTCACAAAACTTGCCCAAACTGGGGGAGCCGATCTCTTCTTCGCCTTCTATCATAAACTTGACATTACAAGGCAACTGACCGGTATTCACCATAAATTCAAAGGCCTTTATATGCATAAAGCCCTGTCCTTTATCATCATCGGCCCCGCGTCCCCATATCTTTCCATCTTTGATAACCGGCTCAAAAGGTTCCGTTTTCCAAAGCTCTACCGGATCAGCAGGCATTACATCATAATGCGCATAAACCAAAACCGTAGGCTTATTGTTATCAATGATCTTTTCTCCATAAACTACAGGATTCCCCTCCGAAGGCATTACCGCAGCCTTATCCGCTCCGCACGCCAGCAAACTCTCCTTTATAGCTTCTGCACAGCGCTCCATATCAGGCTTATGCTCTTTTAATGAACTGATTGAGGGAATACGTATTAAGGCAAAAAGTTCTTCCAAAAACCGGTCCTTGTGCTCTTCGATGTACTGTTTAACATTATCCATATCTTTTATAATTTAAATTGTGTAACTATTTTTGGGCTGTAAAAATATAAAAAAAATAATACTTTAAAATTCCCCGAAAGCTGTAAAGCCGGAAGCAACAAAAGGAATGCTGACTTTCTGTCGGCCAGAACCTCCCAAATAATCACACCTGGCCAGGATCCGGACAGACACTAAATTGTTTTTGTTCAGAAAACTCCATTTGGAAGACTTATAAACCACCAAAAAGCCGTTCCCTTATCATGAGTACGGTCTAAAAATACTAAATGTATCCCAGCCGGTGAAAATCAAATGTGACCTTATTAGACCGGGCTCTTATCATAAATGAGTATTTGGCGGCAAGCTTAAGGAAGCAAACAGGCCTTTATAGACAATCCCTATACATTAAAAATGAATATATTGCTTGCAATTTTTGTACAATTTTATTACTTTTATCCCATAAATTGATAAGTCTTTATAGGCAACCAAAAGCGAAGATTCATTGTCTTATTATCAAAAGGGATTTTTTATGGACCTTTATCATATACTCCGGATCATATTTTCAGTCAATACGCTTCCAGGCTTTTATCCTTCAAGTCAACACAGGAGACTTCAAAATTTCTATACGTCTTTATTTATCATACCGCTACTGATCTTGAGCACCTTTAATCTACACGCACAGATTAACATTGACAGGTTCACCTATACCCCAAATCAGCTTGTGCAGGACATTTTGATCGGACAGGGAGTTGTCGCTTCCAATGTCAGTTATACGGGTGCCCCGGAATCTATTGCCTATTTTTCCAACGGAGCCACTACCAACCTTGGGCTTGACAGTGGGGTAGTATTATGCAACGGGGATGTGGACCTGATCCCTGTACAAGGGGGAAATTCCCCCAGCGCCGGTGATGATCTGGGGCTGTCCGGGCATCCTCTTTTACAATCCCTTATTCCCGGCTTTACCACCTATGATGCCGTCTATTTAAAATTCGATTTTGTGCCCGTCTCCGACACCATTAAATTTCGATACGTCTTTGGCTCGGAAGAATACCCGGAATTTGTCAACAGCAGTTATAACGACGTGTTCGGTTTTTTTATAACCTCCGGAATCAATCCCAACACCGGGACATCGTATAATGATGAAAATATTGCCTTAATTCCAGGGACCAACACGCCAGTAGCCATCGACAATGTAAATAACGGAACCACCAATACAGGACCCTGTGTAAATTGCCAATACTACATCAACAACAATTCCGGCACTACCATTGAATATGACGGGCTTACGACTGTTCTCACGGCATGGGCGAGGGTTATTCCCTGCACCCAATACAGCATCATGATCGGAATTGCCGATGCCGGTGACGGCATTTACGATTCCGGCGTTTTTTTAGAAGCGTACAGTTTCTCCTCCGATCCGGTAACGACCGAAAAGACCTATACCAATACCCATGTGGATACTATGGCCATTGAGAACTGCAATGATGTGACCATTACCTTCCGGTTACCTCAGCCCTTAAATTCAGATAAGACCATTCCATTAACATATATCGGGACGGCCCAGGCGGGGGTAGACTATACGCCCCTTCCCTCTTCCGTTGTTATCCCGGCCGGGCAGGATTCCGCTTCTATAACTGTAAGTGCCATTCCCGGAAGCATCTCCGGCACCAAAGAATTGAACATCTTATACCCCATTAACTGCAGCTCAGACACGCTCACTGTTTTCCTTAAAGAACAGGCCCCTGATGGCTGTGCAGCCGTTCGCATCGCTGACCGTGACGGCGTACTCCCCGGGGGCAGTCGCTTCGAAAGTTGACGATGTGGCACCCGTGATGGCGGCGCCGTCCCGATACCACTGTAGAGAGACCGGTGTCTTACCCCCAGAGACAGTGGCGGTGAGCGCCACCGTTTCGTTGTTACAGTGCAGCTCCCCCGCCGCGGGGGAGACGATGACCTCCGGGTCATCGACCCCGGTGACGGTGACTGCGTTGCTCGCCGCGGTGCAGCCGTTCGCATCGCTGACCGTGACGACGTGCTCTCCGGGGATAGTCGCTTCGAACGTGGACGAGGTGGCACCCGTGATGGCGACGCCGTCCCGATACCACTGTAGAGAGAACGGCGCCTTCCCCCCAGAGACTGTGGCGGTGAGCGCCACCGTCTCGTTGTTGCAGTGGAGCTCCCCCGCGGCGGGGGAGACGATGATCTCCGGGTCATCAACCTGGGTGATGGTCACCGCGTTGCTGGTGGCTGTGCAGCCATTGGCGTCGCTGACCGCGACGACGTATTCTCTGGGGATAGTCGCTTCGAAGGTGGACGAGGTGGCACCCGTGATGGCGACGCCATCCCGATACCAACGTAGAGAGACTGGCGTCTTCCCTCCAGAGACGGTGGCGGTGAGCGCCACTGTTTCGTTGTTGCAGTGGAGCTCCCCCGAGGCGGGGGAGACGATGACCTTCGGGTCATCGCCCCGGGTGATGGTGACCGCGTTGCTCGCCGCGGTGCAGCCGTTCGCATCGCTGACCATGGCGATGTACTCCCCGGGGGCAGTCGCTTCGAAGGTGGACGAGGTGGCACCCGTGATGGCGACGCCATCCCGATACCAACGTAGAGAGACTGGCGTCTTCCCTCCAGAG